>CAZMXD010000091.1:0-7700 GCA_964570185.1 uncultured Nitrospina sp.
CATGTGAAATGTGTGAGTTCAATAATGAAACCGACTGTAAAGCTGACAAGAATGAGCATAACCGCTGGCTTGTCAACAAGAGGATGAATGAAATAAAGCATAAGCTTATTGTTGGCAGTAATAAAGGTGGCGTTGGTAAAAGTACCGTAACGACTAATCTTGCCATTGCACTTCAGGAAAGCGGGTATTCAGTAGGTTTAGCAGATGCTGATTTACACGGTCCAAATATCCCAAAACTTTTACAGGCTGAAAATGTGCGTTTAAAATCAACCGATGTTGGAATTGATCCTTATGAAACAAGCAACGGACTGAAAGTAGCTTCGCTTGGTTTTTTGATTGAAGATCCTAATATGCACATTGCTTGGCGTGACGCAGTTAAGTATGATTTTATTATTGAACTTTTGGGGAATATTAACTGGGGGCCACTAGATTATCTCCTGTTTGATTTGCCGCCAGGAACAGGCAACGAACAGATTACAATTATAGATTTTATTGGGGAGGTGGACGGAGCAGTGGTTGTTACTACTCCGCAAGACCTTGCGATTCTTGATGCCCGAAAAATGATTTCATTTTCAAGAGACAGTAATGTCCCCATTGTGGGTGTAATTGAAAACATGAGTACAATGACCTGTCCGCATTGCGAAAAAGATATTGATGTTTTTAAAAAAGGTGGTGGGCAAAAGTTAGCTGAAGAATTGGTGCTCCCTTATTTGGGCAGCATCCCTCTTGACGGCGATATAGTTGCCAATTCTGACAGTGGACAGCCGGTTGTGCTTTCTCGGCCAGATTCTGTTGCATCAAAGGCCTTTATGAAACTTGCTGAAAATTGTCATAAATTCTTGAACCCAGAAGAAGCTTTTAAAAAATAAATTTCCCAAATAGATTTTTAATTTATCTAAATTTTAGGTTTTGGCGAGATATTAACCTCTGTCATTAGCCCTTAAATAACTTTAATTAACAATAACAAGGGATTGCGTTTTGGGTAAATATTGGGAGATAATAGAGAATGTTATTTGAAATTGATTTTGAATCTGGGTTGCGTTCTTAATAGTATTTCCTCGAATTAGAGCTTCTCTGCATTAAAGGTTTAGTGTGCTGAATAAGTCCAAAAAATATAAGATAGGTATAAAAACTCTTTTTGTTCTTTCGATATTTTTTCCTGTATTATCATTTTCCGATCCAGTCAAACCTTCTTTTTATTCCAATAACCCTGTCGTAGCAGAAGTGGATGGTGACCCTATCCATTTGGATGACTTAAAACATGTGCGAATTCAGGAAGCACTGGTGCGACTTTATCAAATGAAAAATCGTGCCTTGAAAGAAAGAGTGCTAGAAAAGCTTTCCAAAAAACACCCTGAATTATCAGCGGAAACCAACTCTAAAGTATCCGATGAGGAAATTAAAAAGTTTTATGATAATACTCCGGGAATTAAAGATCTGGGAAGTTTGCAGCAGATGCGCGGTGAAATCCAAGATTATCTTAAAAATAGTTACCAGAATATTTATATTGAACAGCAATTTCAGTATGCAGTTAAAAAAGGTTGGGTGAAAATTTATCTCACTCCACCCAATGATTTTCATTTAGAGGCAGGAGTTGGTACAGCCATGCTGTGGTCTGCTAAAAATAAGTCAGCACGTGTTTTTGTTCTAGAGTATTCAGATTTTCAATGCCCCTTCTGTAAAAGAGTTCAAGATACTTTGCAGAAAGTCCGTAAAAAATACCCTCATAAAGTTCAATTCGGTTACCGACATTTTCCCTTGCCTTTCCATAAAGAAGCAAAAGTTTTTGCGCAGGCGGTTGAATGTGCCAGAGATCAGGGTAAGTTTTGGGAACTTCAAACTTGGTTATTTAAAAATCTGAAACAAACTTACGGCAATGAGCAGATTTTAAAAGGGGCTCGTACTTCCGGAGTTAAAAATATTGATGATTTTAAAATTTGCCTGAAAAAAGGTAAGTACTCACAAAGAGTAGAAAGAGATATTCGTGATGGAATAGAAATTGGTATACAAGGCACCCCTACTTTTGTAGTCGGTTCTTTTGACCAAGATTCGAGAATGGTTTCTGGTGAAATGTTTTCGGGAGCCGTTTCGGAAGAAAAATTTGTAAAAACCATAGAGAAATACCTCGCCCTGGCTGGAACGAAAACCAAGCCTAATCCATAGTTTTCTTATATTTGTTTGCTTTGCAAATGAAAAGAATTTTCTTAATTCTGTTTTTTTTGTTTTTATCCCCTTTTCTGGTTTTTGCAGAACCTCCTTTTAGTGGTTTGAAGCCCTTTGACACGTTTTCCTTCCCCATAAAAATAAATGTTTCGACAAATAAGACCCTTGTTTCTCAGGGAAAAAAATTTAAATTTCATTTATCTATTTTTGTTGAAGAAGGATGGCATATTTACTCTCTCAAGCCTTTTCGTGGAAGCGAATCTTTGGCTACCCAAATTTTAATGGATAATAATAACTTTAAAGAGCAGAGTGACTGGAAAGGGCCAGACCCCGTTCTGATTGAAGATGAGGCTTTGGGAAAAATAGTTAAGGGGTATAGGGGCCACATGGAATTTTCAAAAACCTATCTCGTTCCTATGAAGATGGTACCGCTAGTTTATTCCTTGGCTGGTAATCTCGTATTTCGTGCTTGTAATAATCAAATTTGCACCCTTCCACGAAAATTTCCGTTTAATACTGAAATCGAAGTAAGCGAACGTTAGAGAGGTATCCCTTGTGATAATTCCCAAAGGTTCCTGTATGGTTTGGTGATATAGTTGTTATATTTGTTAAAACAATTGTTTTGTAAAAGATGAAAATGACTCAAAATTTAAACCTGATAAAAGATGTAATGCATTCCCTGGTTGTTTCTGTGGGTATTGGAGATTCGATTTATTCCGTGGAATCTGTACAAAAAATTTACAATATTAATACTTTGCTTGTTTTAGCTAAAGAAGAACCCGTGGGTTTAATCACCCGAAAAATTGTGGAGCAAGCTATCCATCACAAATTAGGAGAGGACCCTGTTGAGGAATTAATGATTCGTAGGTTCTCAGTAACCAAACCAGACGAGCCTCTAAGTGCTGCATTGCCGATTATTGTTGAAGAAAGACAAGAATTAATTCCAGTTATTGGCTCTGCGAATAAACTGGTGGGTGTGGTTAAAGGGGAAGATGTTCTACGGTTTATACAAGTTAATAAGCTCGAAAAAATAAATCCGATTCTGGGTCAGGATAATGACCGAAAGAATATAAAAAGCTTGCTGGAAGAAAGATTAGGCAAGGAACTATTAAGTCAGCTGGAAAGAGTTTCAGGAGTTGCTAATAAATCTGGAGTATCTGTCTACCTGGTGGGTGGTTTTGTGCGGGACTTGCTGTTAAATGTTGGAAATAAAGATATTGATATCGTTGTCGAGGGAGACGGGATTGAATTCGCATCCCTTCTTGCCGATGAATTCGGAGGTACAGTCAGATCTCATAAAAAGTTCGGCACCTCTGTAGTTACCCTGCCAGATGAAAATAAAATTGATGTGGCAACCGCACGATTGGAACATTACGATCATCCAGCCGCCCTGCCCAAAATAGAACAAAGTTCTGTAAAATCGGATTTATATAGAAGAGATTTTACTATAAATAGCATCGCGGTGAATTTAAATGGCGATGAGATTTTTTCTTTGATAGATTTTTTTAATGGTGAAAGAGATCTCAAAAATAAAGAAATTCATGTTTTACATAATCTGAGTTTTATTGAAGATCCTTGTCGACTGTTTCGGTTGGTAAGGTTTGAGCAGCGTTTCGAATTTAAAATGAGTAAGCAGACTGAAGTTCTTCTGAAAGGTGCTATCAAGAAAAAAATGGTCGACTTCTTGAGTGGAACGCGTCTGTTAAACGAAGTTATATTAATCTTGAAGGAGAAAAATCCTTTAAACTGTATTTTAAGGATGAAAACACTTGGCCTTTTATCATTTATATCACCTCAGGTTATTTTAAGTCCGGCCGATATAATGGCACTAGAAAAAATTGAAGCATTGGTTGTCTGGGCAGAAACTATTTCCCTCCCGGAAAAACCTGAAATTTGGTATGTATACTTTCTTGGTATTTTTTATTCTTTAAATGAAGATTCTTTTTCTCATTCCATTGATAGACTGCAAGTATCAGCTCGATTAAAAAATACATTGAAACAAGATAGAATAGCTTGCAAAGAGGGGTTAGCGCATCTTGAAAATGATATGGATTGGAAGCCAGAGAAGGTTTTTGACCTGTTTTCTAAGTTTTCTGTGGAAGCAATAATATACTTTCTGGCTAAAGCAGCAACAGATCGTGCTAATCGGTATGCAAATATTTATTTTACCCAATACTATAGGCGTGCAAAACTGTTGTTAACTGGGGATGATTTGCTAGAAATGGGAATGCAACCGGGGCCTATTTTCCAATCTGTTTTTAAGGCTCTTCGCGAAGCACATATAAAGGGTGAAATAGAGACTAAAGAAGAAGAAGTGGCCTTGGTGAGAAAGCAATTCTTGTGGTAATAGAAGTTTTTATATGTGATACAATCCAACCTATTCTTTTTATTTTTAAAATGGGACGTTGCTGTGGCCAGTGTTGAATACCTTATAAAGCAATTTTTGACTCCAGATAAAAAAAATCTAGATTTGAGTAATCAGAATATTGGAGACAAAGGTGCAATCACCCTTTCTAAATCCAAAAGTATCAAGCGAATAAAAAAGCTAATGCTACCTAACAATAATATCAGTGATGAAGGAATCATTGCTATTGTTAACTCTGAAAACTTTAAAAATCTGACCGATTTAGATATATATGGCAATGTGATTAGTGATGATGGGGTTAAGGCGATTGCCGAATCAACTTACATGTCAAATTTGAAGAAATTGAGCCTTTATGGGAATCTTGTAGAAGATGAAGGAGCTATAGCCATTGCAGAATCAAAAGTTCTCTCTAAGCTCAAACATTTATTTATTACCTCAAACCGAATTCGTCGTGAAGGAATTGAAGCTTTAAAAAATGCGAAATGTCGAACACGTCTATGTCATCTTCATGTTGACGATTTGGAAGATTTTTTCTATGAAGAGGATCAAGACTATGAAGATGCAGATCTGATAAACAGTTGGGAAGAATTAAAAGCACGTAACGCAGAAAAAAGGGAGTCAGAAGATTGATTTGGATGAAATCCAGACTTAAGCCATCAGTGTTTTTTGCGATGGTCGGTCTGTTTTTTTCTGCCGCAATAGTTTCGGCACAAACAGACAGTTTGAATTCTGAGGACTATGAAAAGATATTTAAAGATAATCTTCGAAGAGGCACGCTGAATCTCTCAGGCAAGAAAATAGGAGATAGAGGACTTAATATATTACTAAAGCAGGAGTTTTTAGTTAACCTGAAGAAACTGGATTTGCGTTATAATAGATTAAGCCCAATTGGTGCGAAAAATTTGGCCGATGCCCAACCCTTTTTAAAGCTTAAAACCTTAGTTTTGAAACATAATTTTTTTGCCGATGAGGGTACCGTAGCTCTTGCAAGATCTAACAGCTTTCCCAAGTTGGAGTCTTTACAACTGGGCTGGAACGAGATTAGGGATGCTGGGGCATTGGCTTTAGTGGAGTCTGAAAATTTCCCAAATTTAAAAAAACTGGATTTGCGAGGAAACTTTCTGGCTGATAAAACGAAGAATTCCTTAAGATCTTCATTCTCCCACCTCAAATCTCTAAGAATTTTCCAATCTGAGTAACTCTATATTTCCGAATCTTTTCTAATATAGGGAAATCAAAACTATGCTTATACCTGAATAATTCCTGATTCTTCATCATAAAAAAATGTATCTCCATCTGGGCCGCGGTACGATATTTCTTTTACTTCCCAGATTTGCTTTGCTTTTACATCAGCTTCAGCTGCATGGAACCTGCCATTCTCTTCGCGTTGTAGGAGTAAAAATTTATTATTGTTGTTAGAAACGATCTGCCAAAGAAAAAAATCACTTTGAACCGTTCCTTTTTCATAGTCGATGTTGATAATATTCATTCCTTCAAACCTTATTTCTTTTTCCTAGGATTAATAATTCATATTAGCCGCAATTTCACGAGCTTTCTCCAATGACCTTTTTTTACTTGCGGTATGAGAGTTCTTTAAAATTCTTCTGGCAAGTTCAACGGTTGCATCATGAGTATTACTGAGAACCACTCCCTGTTTATCAAAAAACTTTTTTAACCTAGACGCTTTTAAGCGTAGATTTATAAAAAGATCGTCTCTTTCCTTATTTGTCTCTGGTGTTTTTTCTATTACATCGTTTATGATATGAACTTCTGGGATTACGCCATTTTTAGTAATATCGGTTCCCGAAGGAGTAAAATATTTTGAAGTGGTCAATCGCACTCCCGAACCATCACTGATTCGAAATATCGTCTGAACAGACCCCTTGCCATATGAGTTTTCTCCCATTATAAGTGCGTTTCCTGAATCTCTTAAAGCTCCAGCAACTATCTCAGATGCGCTGGCACTGTATTGGTTGATAAGTACGACCACTGGCATTTTGTGGAGACTTTTTTGATATAAACTTCTATATTCGCGATAATCATCCTTAGAGCGGCCTTGCGTATAAACAACCATTCGCCCTTTAAATAAGAAATGGCTGGCAACTTTTACTGATTGATGGAGTAACCCCCCAGGGTTTCCACGCAAGTCTAAAATAACACCTTTTACCTTTGCCTTTTTGGCTTGTATCAAATTTTTCTTCAACTGTTTTTCCGTCAGCTTAGAAAAACTGTTTATTTTGAAATAGCCAATTTGGTTGTCTAAGTTTTCATATTCTACGGTATTAACAAGGATTATTTTGCGCGTAAGGGTATGAGTATATTTTCGTTTTTCACTTTGGCGATACAGAGTTATAGTAACTTGAGTTTCAGGATATCCTCTTAGTAAGTCCGCCAACTCATGAATTTGAAGCCCTTTAATATCTTTTCCATTTACTCTTAGAAAAGAATCATCGGCCAGAATGCCAGCTTCTTTGGCAGGCGAATCATCCATGGTTTTGACTATAAAGAGTCGGTTGTCTTTCATCGTAATCACCATTCCCAATCCACCGTATTGACCCTCAGTATCCCTCATAGATTTTTCAAAAGCAGATTTATCCAGATACTGTGAATAGTTATCGAGAGAATCCAAAATTCCTCGAATTGCAGCAACTTCAAGGTCTTTTTGGGACAGCGATTTTTTTGATTGGTCCCGAATAAAATAATAAATTTTTTGCAGTTCATCCATATTGTGACTCAAATCATAATTTAAATTATATTTTATGGTTTTTTCATTCCAAATAATGGTGCTTCCAGACGGGGTGTTTGTTAGGCCTAGATTTTTGGAGTCAACAATTTTTACCATTTTCTCAATGGCGGCTGTAAAAAGCTTTTTATGATCAGGCGAATAAACATATTTTTCGGCCACTAAATCCACTATTTCTTCAAAAATTTCAAGATCATTATTGAAAAAACCGGCATGGGCAGTTGAACTAATATAAGGGCTATTGGATCCGGTTAAAGGCAATGCCCATAAAAATAAAATTAGTGCTGGAAATAGAACCCATCTACGCGAGGTGCGTGTCAATTTAAATTTCATAAGTTTTTACTATGGCGGGGGGGGTAAATGGTTAATTAAAAGGCATCACTGATTCTTTAAAATATCCTTAAAAATGATTTCCAGATTAGCTGTCAT
>CAZMXD010000092.1:0-7658 GCA_964570185.1 uncultured Nitrospina sp.
CTTAACGAAGATGTCGTTCGTGCCATTTCTAAAAAGAAGAATGAACCTGAATTCATGCTCAAATTTCGCCTAAAGGCTTTTGAAAAATGGAAAACAATGAAAGAGCCGGCTTGGCCAAACGTTCATTACCCGCCGATAGACTTTCAGGATATTTCCTACTATTCGGCGCCTAAAAAAAAGAAACAACTCAAAAGTTTAGATGAAGTCGACCCTGAGGTCATGCGGACGTTTGAAAAATTGGGTATCCCATTAGACGAGCAGAAAAAACTAGCAAATGTCGCTGTAGATGCAGTTTTTGATAGTGTCAGCGTTGCCACCACCCATAAGAAAAAATTAATGGAACAGGGCATCATTTTTTGTTCTATTTCAGAAGCACTTCAGGATTATCCGGAATTGGTTGAAGAATATCTCGGAACGGTGGTTCCTGTCGGAGACAATTATTATGCGGCATTAAACAGTGCTGTATTCACCGACGGGTCATTCGTTTACATTCCGCCAGACACCATCAGCCCAATGGAAATTTCTACTTATTTTCGTATCAATACAGAAGAGACGGGCCAATTCGAGCGCACCCTAATCATATGCGCTGAAAACAGTTATGTGTCCTACTTGGAAGGGTGTACCGCGCCACAGTTTGATACCAATCAACTCCATGCGGCGGTGGTGGAACTAGTAACCATGGACAATGCTGAAATCAAATACAGCACCGTACAAAACTGGTATGCCGGGGATAAAGAAACCGGCAAAGGTGGTATTTATAATTTTGTGACAAAACGTGGAAAATGTGCCGGTGAAAGTTCTAAAATTTCATGGACCCAAGTGGAAACTGGGTCTGCTATCACGTGGAAGTACCCCAGTTGTATCTTGCAAGGGGATAACTCCAGTGGAGAGTTTTATTCTGTAGCTCTAACTAATGGGCATATGCAGGCTGATACAGGAACAAAAATGATCCATATTGGGAAAAATACACGTTCCAGTATTATATCCAAAGGAATCTCTGCAGATTATTCTAGTAACAGTTATCGAGGTCAAGTAAAAGTAGGAAAAAATGCTATCAATGCAAGAAATTATAGCCAATGTGATAGCATGTTGGTAGGAGATAAATCTAGCGCACACACTTTCCCTTATATAGAAACGGCTAATAGCTCTGTGCAGGTCGAACATGAAGCTGCAACCTCAAAAATAAGTGAGGATCAATTGTTCTATTTTGAATCGCGGGGAATTTCGAGGGAAAATGCTATAGAAGCTGTCATCAGCGGATTCTGTAAAGATGTTTTTAAACAATTACCAATGGAGTTTGCTGTAGAGGCCCAGAAACTATTAACTCTGAAACTGGAAGACAGTGTCGGCTAATCAAGGCTGCTTTCTTGGAGAAAAATTTACGAACCAAAAAAGTGAAGGTCTCCAAAACTTTTAGCTAGTTTTAGGGGAATGTATTTTAAACTACTGGGCGCTGCCCGGTCGCCCGCTTAGCGGGTTTTTTTATTTGATAAATTGAGGAACAGATTGAATGCTTGAAATTAAAGATTTGCATGCAGGAGTTGATGGAAATGAGATTGTAAACGGTGTTTCCCTTTCTATAAATAAGGGTGAAATTCATGCCATCATGGGACCGAATGGATCAGGAAAAAGCACATTAGCCAAAGTTTTGTCGGGGCATCCAGCGTACGAAATCACCGCAGGACAAATAACATTTGAAGGCAAAGATCTTTTGGAATTGGATGCGGAGCAAAGATCCATTGCTGGTATTTTTATGGGTTTCCAATACCCTGTTGAGGTTCCGGGAGTTAATAACGCAGAATTTTTGCGAATGGCCCACAATGCTAGAAGGGTCAGTGCAGGCGAAGAAGAAATCGACCCACTTGATTTTGATGAACTTCTTTCCGAAAAAATGAAAATGCTCGGAATGGAAAAAATATATAAAGAGAGAAATCTTAATGATGGTTTTTCGGGTGGCGAAAAAAAGAAAAATGAAATCCTGCAAATGGCTATCCTTCAACCTAGGCTGTCCATCTTAGATGAAACAGACTCTGGGCTCGATATCGATGCTCTTCGAATAGTTTCTGAAGGAGTTAACAAGCTACGTAGCGAAAGCAACGCTCTTATTCTCATAACTCATTACCAGCGTTTACTTGATTACATTAAACCGGATTTTGTCCATGTTCTTAATAAAGGAAAAATTATTAAATCTGGAGATAAATCGCTGGCTCTAGAACTTGAATCTCAAGGATACGATTGGGTCACTTCCAGAAATTGAGGGAAATATGTCTGATACGCTCGCAGAACCAACTGAAGAGACCGCTTTTCTTGATCTGTATAAGAAATTTGTAGAAGAAACAAAACCGAACTCTGTTTTGAGAACCATACAAGAAGCGGCTTTAAGCCGGTTCGAAATACTTGGGTTTCCCCACTCAAAGCATGAAATGTATACCTTCGTGAATACGAAGAATCTTGCCACTACACAATTTAAAACTTCCAATCATTCTACGGAGTTTGCTGAAGACAATATCGCAAACCATATCTTCCCTGGATGCGAAAATAGTTGTCTGGTATTTGTAAATGGTGTGTTTAATTCTTCTCTCTCTGAATTACAAGCGATAAAGGACTCCGTAAAAATTTCATCTCTCTTGGAAAAGATTGATACTGACTATGTCTTGGGTATTTTAAAAAACGAAAACGATGTTTTCGCTTGTTTGGCTAACGTTTTTTGTAAAGATATAACGGTTGTTGAAATTTCTGATAAGAAGCAGGTACCGGTTCCCGTTCAAGCCCTTTTTATTTCTTCGGGAGATACTTCCGCGCCCATTATCTGCTCACCCAAGTTGATATGGAAAATAGGAAAGCTAGCAGAAATCAAAGTAATTGAGAAATCAGTTGGAGCGCGGTCAGGCTATTTTTTAAATATGACTCAGGATTGGAAGATATCAGAAGGGGCAGGAGTAGTTTTAACTCAGGTGCAGGCTGATCCTTTTGATGCGTGGAATTTTATTAAAACTCGCGTACACCTCAAGCGAGATGCAAGGCTTCATTCCGCAAATGCTTCTACGGGGTCAGTTCTGGTACGACAACATTTTGAAGGCCGGCTTGAGGAAGAAGGTGCCGAATTGATTTTAAACGGTGTTAGTGTGCTCGGTGGAAAAGAACAAGTTCACAACTTTGTTCGCATACACCATGAAGCACCACAATGTGTCAGCCATCAGCATTTTAAGAATGTAGTTAATGACGAGGGCCGCTCAAGCTTCGATGGTACTGTTGTTGTCAATCAGGGAGCACAATTGACGAACTCCAATCAATTGATCAACAACTTGATGCTTTCCAATAATTGCCATGCGGACAACAAACCTAATTTAATGATTTTTGCTGATGATGTAAAGTGCACGCACGGTGCCACCATCGGTCAGATTGATGATGATCAATTATTTTATTTGCAAACACGAGGATTGTCCGAAAAAATTGCTAAAGAATTGCTGACAAGAGGTTTTGCAGAAAGCATAATTCAAACCATCCAATTTCCTGAGGTGGTAGCAGAATTAAGCAGGACACTACTTAAGAAACTTGAGGCTGACAATGTCTGATTCAAATACGGTTGTGACGGGCAATGCTGTAATTGATGTGGAAAAAATACGGAAAGACTTTCCTGTATTATCCCAAACAGTTCGCGGAAAACCTTTAATTTATCTTGATAACGGCGCCACAACCCACAAACCGTTGAGGGTGATTGAGCGGGTACGTAAATTTGATTCTGAGGAATATGGGACTGTACGTAGAGGGGCATATAAATTATGTGAACATTCCACTCAGCTTTATGAGAGCGGCCGAAAAAAAGTGGCTCAATTTTTGGGTGCTGAAAAGCCTAGCGAAATTGTATTTACCAGTGGCACCACGCAGGCCATCAATTTAGTTGCCCATAGTTTTGGTAGACGCTTTATAAACAGAGATGACGAAATCATCATTTCTAATATCGAACATCATGCTAACACGGTGCCCTGGCAAATTCTGTGCGAGGAACGTGGAGCAAAATTAAAAGTCATTCCTGTAAATGATACAGGCGAACTGGTTATGGAAGAATATGAAAAACTTCTTTCAGATAAAACCCGTATAGTGGCTGTTAATCATGTATCCAATGCCCTTGGTACAATTAATCCTGTCAAAGAGATTACCCAAAAAGCCCATGCCGCAGGTTCAAAAGTTTTAATTGATGGAGCCCAAAGTACACCCCATATGAAACTGGATGTTCAGGATATCGGTTGTGACTTTTATACATTTTCTGGTCACAAAATGTATGCGCCAAGTGGTATAGGCGGGGTCTATGGAAAAATGGAACTTTGGGAAGAAATGCCACCTTATGTAACAGGAGGTGACATGATAATGCAGGTCACTCTAGAAAAAACTACATATGCTAAGCCACCGGCACGGTTTGAGGCAGGTACACCGCCTATCAGCCAAGTGATTGGTTTGGGAGAGGCAATTGATTATCTAAATGAAATTGGTATGGATAATATCGCAGCTTATGAAAATAGTTTGCTCGAATACGGAACATCATTGTTTAACGATATAGAAGGTGTGCGCATTATTGGAAATGCGCGTCATAAAGCTGCTCTCATTTCATTTTATGTGGATGCTGCTCACCCCCATGATGTAGTAACCTTATTGGATCAAGATGGGATTTCTTGTCGAGGAGGGCATCATTGTGCTCAACCGACGATGATTCGCTACGGCGTTCCCGCAACTACTAGGGCATCTATGGCCTTTTATAATAAAACTGAAGAACTTGACGCTCTAGCAGAAAGTGTCAAAAAATGCATCCGATTTTTTTCTGAATAAAATAAACATGTATGTCATACGATAACGAGCTCTATCAGCAGGTCATTCTGGATCATAACCGGAAGCCTCGAAACTTTCGCGAGATAAAGGATGCCAGCCATTCTTGTCATGGGGTTAACCCACTTTGTGGCGATGATATAACCGTTTTTCTGAATGTTGATGAGGAAGAAGCTGTGATAAAGGATGTGAGCTTTCTTGGTTCTGGCTGTGCTATTTCCAAAGCCAGTACATCTTTGATGACCACTTTCTTGAAGGGAAAAAAAATTCCTCTTGCCAGAAAAACCAAGGAAGAGTTTCATAAAATGATTCTTGGGGAACTGGATCCTGAAAAGGAAGAGCATAGTTTGGGTAAATTAACCCTCTTTATGGGAATTCGTGAATATCCCTCACGCACAAAATGCGCGAGCCTCGCATGGCATACCCTCATAGGTGCTCTTGATAAAAAAAACGAAGGTATAAGCACTGAATAAGGGAAGGAGTTCCTTTGCTTTCTCTGCAACCGATCGATAGACAAACCCAACCGGGTAAACTTTTTAAGCCTCTTGAAGACGATAATCTTATTTGTACCGCTTGCGGGCATCTTTGTAAACTGCGGCCAGGTCAACGAGGAGTTTGTAAAGTTCGCTTTAATGCCGAGGGTACTCTTCAGGTTCCTTTTCATTACGTTTCGGGAATTCAAAATGACCCCATAGAGAAGAAACCTTTTTTTCATGCTATTCCAGGAAGCCGTGCTTTAAGTTTTGGAATGTTGGGATGCGACTTTCACTGTTCTTATTGCCAAAACTGGCTCACTTCGCAAAGTTTGAGGGATAACGCCTCTACCCAGAGATCAAATCGGATTTCTCCAAAAGATATTTGTGACAGGGCAATAGAAGGTGATGCAAAAGTGGTGGTGTCGACATATAACGAGCCTTTGATAACCAGTGAGTGGGCAGTGGAGGTTTTTAAAGAAGCAAAAAAAAGAAATTTGTGGACCGCATATGTTTCAAATGGTCACGGAACCCCTGAAGTGCTCGAATATATCCGTCCTTGGGTAGACTTGATGAAAATAGATTTGAAAAGTTATTCAAAGAAGGAATACCGGAGGTTAGGGGGCAATCTTGATGCTGTCCTTAATACAATTCAAACCATACATGAAATGGGAATCTGGTTGGAACTGGTCACGCTATTAATTCCAGATTACAATGACTCTGAAAAAGAGTTGACTGACATCGCAAATTTTATCGCAGGAATTTCAAAAGATATTCCATGGCACGTGACAGCATTTCATCCGGATTATAAAATGAACGATCGAGAAAGGACCCCGGCGGAAATACTTTTGCGTGCCTACGGTCATGGAAAACAAGCCGGTCTTTCTTTTGTTTATGCTGGTAATCTTCCGGGAAAGGTCAATAATGCTGAAAGTACTTATTGCCCAGAATGTAATGAAGTTGTTATTGAAAGAATAGGATTTCAAGTTGTGTCTAATCGGTTAAAAGAAGGTGCTTGCCCTGGTTGCCAATATTCTATTCCAGGTCGTTGGATTTAGTTTTGTTAATAGATCAATTTACGCCTCATGAGCTTTAAGAGGAAGTCCGATATATTTTAAATAAAATATGGCAGGCCTGAAGTTATACTACTGGGCTTGTAGTTGAATAATTAAAGAGTTATTTTTATAGACATAAAAACTTTAGATAAAAGGGAGATATGAATATGTCAGGGATGAATCCAGTGAAACTAACTATATTTTTTCTTTCCTTAATAATGAGCGGTTTGTTTTTTACCGGAACCAGTATGGCAAAACCTGATGATGTAACTGGTGCTTCCCAAAAATGGGCTGTAGTAAACGGATTTCGATCTGCTCATTTTGGTATGAACGAATTTGATGTAAAACAAGCAATCAGGGATGATTTTGGAATTGGAAAACAGCAAATTTCACGAAAAGTTCATCCGAATGAAAAAACAGTCACGTTGGGAATTGAGGTTAAAAAACTATTACCCGAAAGTGGAACAGCAAAAGTTTTTTATATCTTGGGCTATAAATCCAAACGCTTAATTCATATCAATGTTATTTGGGGAAGACCTGTTACTCAAAGCCCTGATGCCGAAGCGATAGTGGCCACAGCGAACCAGTTGCGTAATCATTTTGCGCAGAAAAAATATAAAAAAGAAGGCTTTGCTCTAAATGCACAGGTAGGTGAAGGGGTTATTCTGGTTTTTCAGGGAAAAGATCGAAAAGGTAGGGCGGCAAGATTATTATTAACCAATCCTAAGGTTGAAGGGGATGGAAAAGCAGGTAAAAATATTACACTTACTCTTTCCTATATCGAAAAACCGTTAGATCCAGATGTTTTCCGAATTAAAGAAGGGGAGTTTTAATTATGTTTGTTCCAAGTAATTTTGCTTGTTCAAATTAGATGTCCAATATCTTACTAGAGAAAGGAAATATTAGTGAAGAACAAGAAAGAGGTGGGAAAAGCTTTAGGAAAAGTTGCTAGTGGTTTATTTGTGATTACTGCTAAATTTGAAGATAAGGAAGATGCCGTATTAGCCAGTTGGGTTAATCAGTGTTCTTTTGATCCGCCCGCAGTTACCATAGCGTTAGCAACTTTGAGACCGGCTCGACTTTTGGTCGAGGCATCGGATACTTTTATTGTAAATGTCCTGCCTAAAGACGATATGACCTTGCTTAAGCATTTCAGTCGTCCCCCCGAAGATATTTTTAAAGGAGTAAAAACCCGAAAGGGTATGGATGGAATTCGAATTTTGAGTAGTGCCGTATCCTATCTTGAATGTGAAGTGGCTCATTCCATGCAGGCTGGGGATCATATTTTGTATGTTGGAGAAATTGTTGG
>CAZMXD010000093.1:0-7557 GCA_964570185.1 uncultured Nitrospina sp.
TAATATTTCAAAACTATGCCTTATTTCAACATATGACCGTTTATGAAAATATTGCCACCGGACCGCGGGTAAGGCGTCTCCCAGAATCTGAAATAATCAAACAAGTAGACGAACTTCTGGAAATAACACAATTAAAGAAAGTGAAAAACTCATACCCTCAAAATATAAGTGGGGGTGAGGCCCAACGAGTGGCTTTAGCCCGTGCGGTTATTAATCGACCTAAAATCCTTTTACTGGACGAACCTCTGTCTGCGCTCGACCCCAGCCTGAGGCAATATTTACGGGTAGAACTTGTAGAGATGCAAAAGACTTTGGGAATAACATTTCTTTTTGTGACTCACGATAAGGAAGAAGCTATGAGCATAGCCACCGAAATGTGCATCATGGAAAAGGGCTCTATAAAACAGTATGGATCACCCAAAGATTTATATGAGAAACCAAAATCCTCTTTTATAGCTAATTTTCTGGGTGAAATTAACTGCCTAAATGGAACTGTAGAAAAAAAAATCGGTAATTTGACAACACTGTCATTAGGTGTAAACGGAAAAATCCGGTTTTTATCCAAAGTCAATGAATCTCAAAAGCAAAATTGTTATATTCGACCAGAAAAAATATTTTTTGATTCTGGCCAAGGACTGAGCAGCGAGTTAAACGGACTTGAAGGGACTATTGTTAATAGTCATTTTTTTGGAAGTCATACCCGTTACCAAATTAAACTGGCAGATGGTTCTTATTTAAAACTATCGATTCACCATAGAAAAATAACAAAAAATAAATACGCAAATGGAGAATTGGTTAGAGTTTTGTTTGCGATCTCCGATGTATTTCAAATCAATGAAAGATAAATCATTTTTATTATTATCTATTTTTTTACTTTCCTCACTGATTGCCGGCTGCGGCAACTATCGGGATCATGAAGACAACACCTATATTGTGGCAACCGACGCAACCTTAGCGCCTATGTCATTTATGAGCGTGGGCAATGAAATTATTGGCTTTGAACCTGATTTAGTTAAGGCTATAGCTGATAAATCCGGTTTCAATATTCGCCTGATTAACGTGGAGTGGGCTGGTCTTTTTGGCGGATTGATAACTAACAAATTTGATATGGTTATCAGTTCTGTAACAGTTTTGGAAGAAAGAAAACAACGAATGAATTTTAGTATCCCCTACCTTAAAAGTGGACTAGCCCTTGTTGTCAAAAAAAATCAAATAAAAATAACGACTTTTGAAGATGCCAAAAAAAATAATGCGTTGATTGGTGCTCAAACAGGAACAACCTCTTATTATTTTCTAAAAAAAGAACCTTTGATAAAAACCAAAGGTTACCAGATGTACGGACATGCTATTTCTGATCTGATCAACGGAAAGTTAGATGCAGTATTAGGGGAAAGTTCCGGAACATTATTTTATAAAAACAAGCCATTATTTCAGGAAATAAAAATGGTTGGAGAAATTTTATCTAATGAGTTTTATGCAGTAGTTTTCAAAAAAGGCGAAGAAAAACTTATGATTCGGGTCAATTCTGCTCTTCAAAGGTTAATTAAAGATGGAACTGTTGCTCGACTTCACCAAAAATGGGACTTAGGCCAAGCTGCAAAGGTTCCTGAATAGTTCTGTTCCATATAATTTTGAAACTCATGAAAAAAACACTATCCAATTCCGAAAACTTAAGCACCCAAAAATGGGCCTGGAATATCGCAGTATTGGCGAGTATTTTTTTTCTGGTTTATTTGCCTTCAAAAGAATCTTTATCTACAAGTGGCCAATCCGGTGGGTATCTTGAGCTTTTATCACTTTTTCCTGCAGGAATTTTTTACACATTGCTCGTTACTTTACTAGGTAGCTTTGCTGCAATTTTAATTGGATTACTTGTAGGTTTGGGAAAACTTTCTCAAAATCCTGCAATTCGAATTCCTGTTTCCTTTTACATAGAAATATTACGCGGTGTCCCTTTACTGGTTCTTTTGTTTTATATTTATTATGCCTTAGGAGAGTTTATTCACATACCACCATTGGTAGCTGCCGTTGCGGGTTTTGGATTTAGCTATGGGGCTTATATGGCCGATGTTTTTCGATCAGGGATTGAAGCTGTTCCAAAAGAACAAGCGGAGGTGGCCCGAAGTTTGGGAATGAACGAAAAGCAAGCCTTAACTCAAATAGTCCTGCCTCAGGCAATGCGAACCATAATTCCGGCTATTGGGAATCAAACCCTGGGAATGTTAAAAGATACAAGTCTGGTTTCTGTACTTGCAATATCAGATATTTTACGTGTGGGTAATGAATATGCCACTAAACATTTTAATTTTTTCGAAACCTATACCTATGTAGCCTTGACCTACCTGTTACTTACCCTTTTACTTTCACAACTGGTCCATAAATTAGAGTATCGTTATCGAATTTAAATGGGTTAACGTCCTATTATTAATCTTTGTTTCCTATTTTTTTGAAGTAACTATTGATATATTAAAAATGGAAATTATAAATTTTCCTGCTTAATTACTAATCATCTAAAAGGCGCACCCAAAATGTCAGACCATTGGATTGCGAGTTGATCCAAATTTTCAATTATAAAAATTCTTATTTCATAGGTTTCAATCCACAAACCTTATTCAGGGTCACCACACGTACTGGACCAGGAAAATGAGCCCATTGTTCTCGGTTCAACTCATTGATTTCCGTCTCGATAGCATCCACACCATCCTTGTCAACAATGCCCCCATAAAAAAGTTTGGCCGCTGCCCAACAATCAGCATTTCCTACTCGGTCATAATGATCATAGATATTATTTGCTCCTATTAATAAATGGCCCAAAGTATGATTAGCACAAACATGGTTGATAGCAAACGCTCTTGTTTGGGGTGAAAGACCTTTTAATTTTCCAGGGTTAATCCAAATGCGCGGCATTCCAAAAGTACTAATATCTGCCTCCGCTATTTGTCTCGCTGAACTATCAGGTATAATCTGAACCTTAATTCCATGGTAATCACTACAAAATAAATTATCGATAGAACCCTGAGCCTCAACTTGAATAGAAAATAGATTTAAGAAAATTGCGGCTAATATAAAATTTTTCATAGATCACCTTTTAAATAAATTGTATTTCGAGAAGTTCATCTTAATTAATTGATTTATTGTGTTTTTTAAGTATCGGGTCCACTATAAGGCGCCTTATTATATCAATTTTATTCATTTTAACTAGGCATTGAGTTGCCGAACGGGTGACTTTTTTTTAAGAAAATATTATATTAAAAAATATTTTTTAGATTTTGAAGGAGGGCTGGAATGAACGCAACAGTAGATAATAAGGAAAATGTAGATGCCGATAATTATTTTTTGCTAGCAGCAAGAGCTTGGGATAATCAAGCAGAAGACTACACCACCATCGAAGACTCTGAGACATCCTTAAAATATTTCCAAAACTATCCCGATGCAGAGGAATTATACCAAGAGGGAGGATTATCTGTATTCCCTGATCTAAAGGGAAAGGATATTAAACTCGACTTAATTCATGTCCGGTTCGGGGTTAATCGTTTAGTACTCAGCCGAATAGTAGTTTAACCTCGACCTTGACTATTTTACACAAGCTAAAAAAAATGCTCTTTCTCATCCTAATTTTTGTTTCCTTTCAAATTTTTTTCCATATGCATTCCAGTATTTTTCAAATCTTATTAAGAAGATTCTAAAATTTTTTACTAAATATACTTCCTTTGAATAAAATTCAAGTCGGTCGCTTATTTTCTAGTTCAACTATCAGGGACTTAATCCGAGTTGCGCCTGGTTGATTTGGATTTAGACGGAGTGCCTCTTTTAAATAACCGAGTGCCTTGGGAACATCATTTTTAAATTGATAGTAAATCATCCCTAAGCTCAAATGGACAGCCGACATACCTGGTTTTATTTGCAATGCTTTCTTGTAATTTTTTATAGCTGCAGGGATATTTTTAATTTGCATTTGAATATTAGCGATATTCATGTAGGGTAAAGCAAAGTTAGGATCCAGTTTTCCTGAAATCCTATACTCTGATATCGCAAGATCTAATTCTCCTTTGATCATCATTGCATTTCCTAAGCCAAAATGCGCTCTAGCATGTTTTGGTTGCATTTTTATAAATTTATTAAAGTTCTCAATAGCCTCTTCAAAGCTATTTAACTCCATAGATAAATACGCGAGATTATAAAAAGCCTGCTCAAAATAGGGATTATATTCAATCGCTTTCCTGTAAGCCTTTGCAGCCTCTTGCCTTTTTCCAATTAAATGGTAAGCCCGAGCAATATTATAATATGCGGGACTATAATCAGATTTTTGATTTAAAGCTTTTTTAAAATAGTTTATTGCTTCTTCATATCTCCTTTGTTTCCCATAAATATTACCTAAATTATTTAATCCAAAAAAGTAATTAGGGTTAATTTTTAAAGCCTGCTGAAACTCCAGAATAGCCTCATCATAATTTCCGACCTTATCGTGAGCTTGACCCAAGTTGTTATAAGGTCTTATTAGAGCCGGGGATTTACGTTTTGCATCAGCCCATAAAGTAAACTCGTCTTTCCAGACTTTATTTCTATCTATTGCTATCATAGAAAATAATACTAAAATTAATAGCATTACTGATTGAACAGAAAAACGGAAACGCTTGTTTTGATTTATTGTCAAACAATTTAAATACGCCCAACTAAAAACAGAGGCTGCTATCAAAGTAAAACCAACTAATGGCAAATAAGTCCGGTGCTCCATTACAGGGTCCAATAAAGGAACAAAGCTTGATGTAGGCAATAGGGTTAAGAATATCCAAGCGAAGCCAAATCCCGCAAATCTTTTTTCCATCTCCCAAGTAGTTTTCTTTTCAATGCCAATGGAAATTCGAAACCAAATAATTATAAATAAGATCAGTGAAAACAAGCCTAACCAATTTTTCGGGTTTAACCAATTTTTAAGAATTGGAAAGTTTATATCCAAATTTAAATTAAATGGAAATAAAAATTTTCTGAAATACTCAAAGGGTACAACTGAGGTTTGAGTCAGAAACCAAGCGGATGATGACAGTTCTGCCGAAGATGCCGCTAAAAATCCTCCACCAACCAATTGTTTATATGCAACTCCGGCAAAAATAGGGATTAATAAAAGCAAAAGCCATTTGCCGAATACTGATATCCATTTACCGAAGCTTTTTTCCCAAATAAAATAAAAGTGAAAAATAAATAAGGAAGCGGGAAAGGTAATGATTATTTCTTTAGTTAATACCCCGAAGAAGAAAAATAAAGAAGAGCCATAAAAGTAAAAACGTGTTGGTTTTTCATTGAAACTTCTCTCATTAAATCCTTTTAAAAATAAAATTAAAGCTAAAATATAAAATATCGTGGCTAATATTGAAGAGCGGCTTGATATATAGGTAACAGATTGCGTGCTAAGAGGGTGAAGCGCGAAGACCAAAGCCGAAAAATATGGCCATGAAAATAAATGAAAATTGTTTTTATTTGAGATTTTTTTCAGAAAAAATATTATCTGTTGGACTAATTTATAAACAAGAAGGGTGGCTATAATATGAAATAAAATATTAAAAACATGATAGCTCCAAACCTCAAATTCACTGATTGAATAATTTAAGTTAAAAGAAAGTATGACTAGGGGTCGCTGGAAAATACTACCAATAAACTGCGGGATCTTATCCAATCCGCGGATCCATGGTTTTTCAAGAATTGAAGGAATATCATCAAAGTGAAATGTATTGAAAATAGTATTGCCATAAACTAATACAATTAAAAGTGCCAACGATAATTTAGAATAAATTGAACTCATAAATAAATTAATTCAATCAATACTTTTAAGTTTGGAAATATTTATTATTTTAATAAATTCTTCTTCGGTTTGATCCGTGACTTTTTCCCAGGAATAGTATTTTTCGGCCGTTTCTCTACATTTTGATTTTAATTCGGAAAAAAAATCAGGATCTTCAAAGAAGCGTTGCAATCCATTTGACAAGGATTCCGGGGAAGTTCCATCAAAGATAAGATTTTTATCGATTTTTTTTAAGATTTCTATCGTTGCTCCCACCGGTGTTCCCATAACTACCAAACCGCTTGCAAAAGCCTCTGCTGTTACCAGCCCAAATCCCTCAATGGCTGTTGTAGGAAGAACAAACAAATCCGCAACTTTAAAATAAAGGGGTAGTTTTTCTTTAGAAACCAATCCAGAAAGTTTAATGACTCCTGATAACCTTTTTTCAGTTATCAAGTCTTCTAATTTCTGGCGCAAACTTCCCTTTCCAACAATAATTAATTTAAAAAAATTTTTAGGAAGTTTTTTAATTAACATCTCAACCGCTAATACCAAATTTTCCAGCCCCATTCTTTCTTCTAATCTTCGAACCGTCAATATTACTGGTTGTTTTTTTTCCAAGCTTAATAACCCGCGTATTTTATGCAAATTTTCTTCGGGTCTTAAAGGTTGAAACTCTTTTAAATCTACACCTCCTGGAATTATTAACAGATTTGGTTTTGAAAAATAAAAATAATTTTCAAAGCGTTTTTTAGAATATTCGCTTAAAAAAATGATGGTTCCCGAAAACTTGTAGCAAGTCCACTCTATTATTCGAATTAATTGTAATTTAAAATTTAAACCCAATAAAAAATTTTTTTTCCCCAATGAATTTATTCGTTCTTCATCGAACCAAGAACTATGAAAATGATAAACTTTAGGAATCTTCCATAAATTTGGAAGTAACAGGGCAATAAACCCAATCAAAGGATTATGAATATGGATCAGATTAATTGACTCAGACTTTAAAATATTTTTTATTTTTTCTCTCATAGCTTTCCAAAGAAAAAAAATATTTTTACTTGCCTTAAGGGAAACCCTAAAATATTGGATTCCGTCCACTAATTCATTTGAAATCTGGGTTTCAGACGATTTACAGGTTAATTGGTAAACTTTGTGGCCTCTTTCCACAAGTCGCTTGTTTATTTGATAAGTCAAGCCCCAAGCACCACCTACTTCATCTGGATAACAATGATATTGAAGAGAAAGGAGGGAAATAAAATTTTTGGGTTTTTGCATAATACTCAAAAACGATATGGTTGAATACTTTTGTTACTAGGAAATCCAAGGTTTTTCTATTATAACTCTGGCTAAAATTTTACAGAGGCTTTAATTGGGTAACCATTGAAACCTTTTCATTTATAATATATATTAGAAATAGCGTAATGTTCCAAAATTAGTATGGGGGCGATCTGGTTTCGACGGGAGAGCTGATGCAAGGGTTGCATGTACGGGATGCCGTTGGCCCGTTAAAAAACGGCTTTTACATAATCGCCAACGATTATGATGTTGCTGTAGCCGCTTAATTTAAACGGTTACCGTCCGCCACATCCATGTTCGCGGGAAGTGGGCTGGACGTCATTCAGCGAACTGGTTCCGTTTGCGTGTTCCTGGTAAATGGGATGAGATTTTTAGGAACTGGTTTCGACTTGATCCTGCTTCTGGGAGTTAGTCGAGATGAGATTCAAATCAGAAGATAAGCATGTAGACGCCTTTGACTGAAACCTTTCGGACGGGGGTTC
>CAZMXD010000094.1:0-7476 GCA_964570185.1 uncultured Nitrospina sp.
CCTGCCATATTTTTCTGCGTTCAGATTTAAATTTATTTTTATCCAGACTCTGGTTTATTTGATCAAGGTAAATAGTTTTAAGATCAATATCACCGGTTACGGATCTCACATAACTACCACCCGTCTTTAGGGAAATTTGCTGCAGTGTTGTTTCGTCCAGTTTTGTGAGAATAACATCACCCTTTTCATTTTTCAAAAAACCACTTGCCATATTCGGATCAGGCAAAGGCGCACCGATTTCTTTTCCGATTCCAATGGTAAAAACTTTAACTCTGGCTTTTTTAGCTTCCTCAGCTGCTTCCATTGCTTGACCGGTTTGATCTTCCCCATCGGTAATTAGGATAATGGCTCTAGATTTATTTTCCTGAGTCCTAAAGGCTTTAGTCGACTTTCTCAGTGCCCCACCAATGTTGGTACCTTGCACTGGAATAAGTTCGGTATCAATTGCATTTAGAAATATTCGTGCCGCAGCATAGTCGAGGGTCAACGGGCATTGGACAAATGAGGTCCCCGCAAAGGCCACCAGACCAATTCTATCTCCCTTTAGCATATCCAAAAGATCAGAGATTTTTCGTTTGGCCCTTTCAAGTCTGTTCGGTTTTATATCTTCCGCAAGCATACTTCTCGATACATCTAGGGCAATAATAATATCGACTCCTTCTTGTTTAAAATCTTCCCATTGGTAGCCCCATTGAGGGCGGGTGAGGGCAATAAGAAGAAAGAGAAACGTAAGACTTACGAATATTATTTTAGAATTTTGTAGTTCCTTGTAATTGCGCGTCACTAATTTTGAGAATAAATTTACACCGCAAAATCGGACAATAAGATCATATCTTTTCCGATTGGCCCATATAAGAAAAAAAATAAGAGGAACCAATGTCCACAATAAATGGAAATTAGAGGGATCTCCAAACCTCATATCAAGGTATTCTCCTTAAAAGAGAATTAGATAAAATGACTTCCAAAAAAAGAAGCAATATTGCAGGAATAAGAAAGTAGTGGAATAGTTCTGTGTACTCAGAATGATCAAAAATCTTAACTTCAGATTTTTCCATTTGATCAATTTGTTTGTATATATTTTTTAAAGATTCCAGGTCTGTAGCCCGAAAATATTGTCCTCCTGTTATTTTGGAGATCTCCTTTAATGTGACTTCATCTATATCTACTTCCTGGTAAACATAACGTTGACCAAAAATGGAATTCACCAGAAAAGGAGCCTTCTCACGAGTTCCCACTCCAATAGTGTGGATTTTAATATCAAAAGCTTTGGCCGTTTGCGCTGCTTGCAGGGGGGCCAGGTTTCCAGCATTGTTGCGACCATCCGTTAAAAGAATAATTAGTTTGGAATCTGATTTAAGATCTTTTAATCTTTTTACGGCAATACCGACCGCGGAGCCTATTGCCGTTGAATCCCCTGCCATTCCGATATCTAGTTTACTTAGAAAAGACTGTAGAATATTTTGGTCCAATGTAAGCGGGCATTGCGTGTAGGCTTCGGAACCAAATACAACCATACCCATTCGGTCATTGGTTCTATTTTCAATAAATTTGGCAACAACATCTTTGACCATGGCAAGACGCGTATCTCTCTTTTCATTTTTAATAAAATCAAGCGCCTGCATACTTCCCGAAGTATCTAATGCCAGCATTATGTCAACCCCCATAGATAATATTTCTGTTCTCTTATACCCTTCTTGCGGACGTGCTAAAGCCATAATGAAAAGTGATATTGCAAAAAGGCGTAGGATTAGAGGGATTGAAAATAAAAAGCCAACCTGTATTGCTTGAATGTTTTTTAATATTTCGAGTGAAGAGTAACTAATTGCAATTTGTTCTTTTCTTTTCCATACCAGATAAGGGATTATCAAAAATAATATTAAAAACCAAGGATCTTCAAATCTAAAAAATTTCATCAATCTAAATATTAAGAGGATATTTCTTCAGAAAAAACTTTTTTTGGAGTCGTGTCCATGATGAAAACAGTGACCGGCTCAATAAGATCATAGTGGGATTCCACTTTAGCTTTCGCGAATTTAATTTTATCGCTTTCAGATAAAATAGATATTGCCTTAATTTTTTGACTGTCACTCAAGTCCGAAAAATTTTTAAAATGATAGATTATTTCCTCTGTTGTCCACTCTTGGGCAGGAAAACAATAGCGATTTTCCAGATATCTGCGGAATATTTCTGATAATTCAAAGAAATGGTCGCGGACACGCCCAAGTCTTATCCAATCACGTTTTGCAAGGGTTTGTAATTCCTTCATAGCCTGTTGTTCGGCAGTGAGCATAGAAATTGTTTCTGGTTTGCTATCGGATTTATTCTGCCATTTTTTCCATAGAGCATAGGCCAAAAATAATAAGCATAAAATTGCAAGTGCTTTCCAAATATAATAACTCCAGGGAGGTTTAATTTCAGCAAGAGGTTTTATATCTTTTAAGTCTGAAGCACTACCTTGAAGTTTTAATAAAGATTGCACTTCGATTTTAATTTCTGGAGTCAAAGTTTTGCCCTGGATTAATTTTTTATTTTGATCAAGAGCATTGAACCGGACAGGAATTGCAGGAATTGTTATAGGTTCAGTTTTATCTATACGCAATTTCAACCAAAATTCTTGTATATTTTTTTTCTTATTTTTTAATGGTTTTAGTTTTCCGTTTCCAACTTTTTCCAAACCTTCAGGAATTACGTATTCAGGCATGAGCACAACGATATCGGGATCATGCGAAACGGTTATAGAGTAGGTGATCACATCACCTAATGTTGGTTTAAAATTATCAATTTGTACGTCTACAGAAACAGGGCCTCGTGTCAGGCACCAGGAAATATTAGAATTTGCTAATGTAATAAAAAAAACAAAAAATATAAAAAAACAGCCTTTTGAAATGGATTTGTAGAATTCCATTTTTATTAATTTTTTTGAATACAACTATCAATAAGAGGTTGCAGCCTCTCCGTCATATCAGGATTAGCGGCTTCCGAGCGAAAAAGCCAAACCAGGGATTCTTTACAATTCCCAAGTTTCAAGTAAAGTTTGCCAACATTAAAAGCGGCTTCGGAACGAATAATCCGGTTGCCAGAATCTAAATTCCAGATTTTAATATACTGGTCCAAAGCCTGCTCCATATATCCAATTTCCTGTAATCTTTCTCCTGTTTTATTCAATTCAAAAACCCGTTGGTTTTCTAAAATTTTTTCCTGTTTTTTGGGTGCAGAGTATTTAGTAATCAATTTTGCAAAGAATGCGACAAAGGCAAAAAGGGTAATAGCAGTTAATAAATATACAACAGCTTTCAATTTCCCGCTGACTCCATTTTGGGGAATATTCGGGTCGCTCATATCAATGTTTTTTTTCTCTGAATTTAAAGTATTTGATAATAGGATCTGTTAATGATTTGTTTGTAAAAATTTCAATAGTGTCTATTCCGATAGAATTGAAAAGTTGTTTTCTATCTTGTTTTTTTTGAATACAAAGCTTTTGATGCTCTTTGATTACCTGTGAAGCATGGGTATTTACCTCTAATGTTTTACCCGTCTCTGAATCTTTAAGAAAAATCATACCTACATCTGGGAGGGTTTCTTCTCGTGGATCAATTATATTTATTGCAATGAGATCAAATTTTTGATTGGCGAATTTCAGCTGTTGTTCATAATTTGTATCTTGAAAATCAGAAATCAGGAACGCAGTTGCTTTCTTTTTTTGAATTTTTAAAAGATATTCCAAGGGAAGCGCCAAATTTGTGCCTTTTCCCTCTGGCTTGAAACTTAAAATGGTACGAATAATATTCCAAATATGCGCTTTCCCCTTTTTTGGAGGGATATGATGTTCAATTTTATCTGAAAAAATAATCAATCCTATTTTGTCATTATTTTTAATGGCTGCAAATGCGATAATCGACGCGACTTCAGCTGCAATTTCATTTTTAAATTTCTGATCTGAACCAAAACTACCCGAAGAACTCACATCCACAAGCAGCATCAAGGTCAGTTCCCTTTCTTCTATAAACTCCTTGATAAAAGGTTGATTCATTCGTGCAGTTACATTCCAATCAATCAGCCTAACATCATCTCCTGGTTGGTATTCACGTACCTCACTAAATTCCATACCACGACCCTTAAATGCTGAGACATATTCTCCCGCCATGATATCGTTGACCATGTGGTTAGTTTTAACCTGGATTTTTTTGATGTGTTTTAGTAGCTCTTGGGCCAGTTGGGTTTCATTCACTGGTGGTGGTTCCGGTAATTGAAACCAATTTCGAACATTTTTTGCTAAAATTTGTAGCATAAATGATTAAGGAACTTCAATGGTATCGAATAATGCTTTTAGTATGTCATCGGCATTAATGTTTTCAGCTTCTGCCTCGTAGGTAAGAATGATTCGATGCCTAAGGATATCCATGCCTATGCTTTTTATATCGTGGGGTACAACATAGCCACGCCGTTGTAAAAATGCGTAAGCTTTTGCTGCCCGATTTAGAAAAATTGAGGCGCGAGGGGAAGCGCCAAATTGGATCATTCCAGCATAAGATGCTAATTGATTGGCTTCTGGATAGCGCGTGGCGGCGACAAGGTTGATTATATATTCTTGAAGATTATCATCAATATAAATGGAATCAATAACCTTTCGAGCATTTAATATATCTGCCGGTTCCACTACAGATTTTACCTTGTAGAATTCACTAGTTGAGGACATTCGCTGCATGATCAATTTTTCCTCCTCTTTAGAAGGGTAATCAATACGAAGTTTGAGCATAAATCGATCGACTTGAGCTTCAGGAAGTGGGTAGGTGCCTTCCTGTTCGATGGGATTCTGGGTGGCTATAACCATAAAGTGATCACCTAAATCAAAAGATTTTCCGGCTATGGTTATCTGTCTTTCCTGCATTGCCTCCAATAAAGCACTTTGCACCTTTGCCGGGGCTCGGTTGATCTCATCAGCCAGGATAATATTGGAAAACAACGGTCCCTTTTTAATATCAAACTCGCCTGTTTTGGGTTGATATACTTGCGTTCCCAAAAGATCCGCTGGAAGTAAATCTGGGGTAAATTGAATCCGTTTGAAATCTGCTTTTACTGATTGAGCCAATGTTTTAACAGAAGTGGTTTTTGCCAGCCCTGGAACCCCTTCGAGAAGAATGTGCTCTCCCAGCATTAAACCCAAAATCAGTCTTTCGGTTAAATATTTTTGACCCACCATGACTTGATCAAGTTCTTCGAGCAAAGGGGATATGAAACCACTTGCCCGCTTGACATGTTCGGAAATTTCATCGATTTTTTGAACCATTACTATCTAACCAAAATTTTTAAACGGGTTTTTAGTGATGAACAATTTATAAATTAATACAGTATAAAAATATAATAGATTGGATAAGAAAAAAAATAAAATTTTTAATCTTCACTCTCTTTGTGTATTTATCAACCAGCCTTTTAGCATATAAAAGGATTTAAATTCATTTTGGAGGTTAAAAAGTCGATTTTAGCCTTTACAAGAGCTATAACTTTAATAAAATAAGAAGCTTAATCCAATTTACTAGCGCAAGTTGATCATTAGGGAGAGCGTCAATGCTTGATGATGAAGTAAAAGATATAGATAGTATTATTGATCAGGGTCTAAATTCAGAGAATAACGAACTTGATCTTAGGGAAAAAGAGTTAGACGATGATGATCTGATTAAAATCTTGGAATCAGATAAAATCAAGGGAGTTACTGCAGTATTTTTAGAATTCAATGATATTGGGGATAAAGGCATTAAAGCTCTTCTTGAATGCGAACACATGAAGTTTGTGACAGCATTGAATCTTTTCAAAAATAAGGTGACGGATGAAGGAGCCATAGCCCTTGCAAAATCTAAAACCATGCTCAACTTATCCGAATTGATTTTGAGTGATAATGAGGTTGGCATCGAGGGAGCTAAAGCCATTGCAAAATCGAATATCTTAGGCAATCTGGTTTCACTTTGGATTGGAGATAAACTCGGTGATGAGGGAGTTAAAGCCATAGCAGCATCAGAAACCTTAACACGGCTAACCCAGCTTTCTTTATATAGAAATGGAATGGGCGATGAAGGAGCTATTGCAATTGCCCAATCCAAAAATTTGGCAAAACTTGAAGAGTTAAATCTAAATTGGAATTTTATTGAAGAGGAGGGCATACAAGCCCTGGCCAATTCAAAAACCTTGGATAACCTGACACAATTAACTTTAACATATAATCCTATTGGTACTCGGGGAGCTGAAATTATTGCTGATTCGAAAACCTTCAAAAATGTCACACTTATGGATCTTTATGAAACGGATATTGGCGATCTTGGTGCTAAGGCCTTGGCAAACTCAACAAATTTACAAAATCTCCAGACCTTGGTTCTGATTCATAATGATATTGGTGAGGGAGTACAAAATTTATTTAAAGATAATAAAAACTTTCCCAAATTAGAGAATATTTATTTTAATAAGCCTAAACAAACTGAAGATTAATAGAATCAATTTGTAAAGGGGGTTTCTGGTTTGCGCCGGAACCCCCTTCTTTTTTAATACTATAGTAATAAAATATGTTTACGGGTGAAAAACCAGATTTACTGGATATTATGCCCTTCGGGGAAAACAGCATCTATGTTGTAGGTAAGGACGGTGTGCCACAGCATTGGGATGGAGAAGAATGGCTTCCAGTAAGAACAGATAATACCAACCCTCTAATGGGAGTCTGGGGTCCTCACGAAAACTGTATCTATGCAGTGGGCATCGGTGGGGTGGTCCTGCAATATGATGGGAAAGAATGGAATCAGGTGGATACGGGTAGCTACGATTCATTAAACTCTGCGTTTGGTTTCGATGAAAATAATATATTCCTTTATGGCGTGGGCGGGCGAATGCTTTATTGGAATGGGGAAAAATGGGATTACCGCGAGCCTAATACCATTCATGATCTTTTTGGTATGTGGGGAGAAGATATAGAGAATATTTACACGGTTGGAGGCGAAGGAATTTTTAGGTTTTATAATGGTAAAGAATTTCTTAGAAAAGATGAACTGACGGATGAAACCATCTCTTTATTTGGAGTTTGGGGTACACGAACAAACAATGTATATATTTGCGGTTCACATGGAACTATTCTTCATTTCAATGGAGATGAGTGGAAAACTATGGGAACGGATACAGAGGAATATCTTCTAAGTATTTGGGGAACTTCAGATGATAATATCTTTGTAGTTGGAGATAATTCCACCATATTGCATTTTAATGGAAAAACATGGTCCAAAATAAACCCTATTAAGGAAGAATATTTTACGAAAGTAAAAGGACTAGGAAAAGATTGTGTCTATGTGGCAGGCGAAAATGGTACCGTTCTTAGATACGATGGGACAAAATGGAACGATATGTCTCTTTAAACAATTATTATCTTTGGAGATTGAATGCCAGCATTAACTAACAATCATCTGCTTTCAGTTTTTGGATTGGATGAAAATAATATTTTTG
>CAZMXD010000095.1:0-7473 GCA_964570185.1 uncultured Nitrospina sp.
AACCTACCCGTCAAGCATATTATATCGTGTTTAAAAAACTAAAACGCCGCATTCGAAATGTCTTCATCACCGGGCTCCTGATTACCCTGCCAATAGCACTGACCTATTGGATTTTACAGTTACTTTTTACAAATTTAGATGCCTTGTCACCGGTGTTCACAAAAGTCCTCATTGATATGGGAGCACCCATTCCGGAAGGATATCGCATTCCCGCTCTCGGGCTAGTTATAACCTTACTCATTATCTTGGCTGTCGGATGGTTCACGACAAACTTTTTCGGCAAACAAACTATCAAGATAGGAGAAAGTATTGTTGAAAAAATTCCTTTCGTTCGCCGAATTTATAAAGGCTCGAAACAGGTCGTACAATCAATCGCTCATGCCGACACCAGTGCATTTCGCAAAGTCGTTTTAATTGAGTTTCCACGCCGCGGAATGCTTGCTATCGGATTTGTTACCGGTGAGTCTCGTGGTGAAGTTCAGCATTATACGGCCGAAGATGTTCTCAATGTTTTTGTCCCTACCATGCCAAATCCCACATCCGGCTTCCTCGTCTTTGCCCCGCCTGATGAACTGACTGAAATTGATATGAGCATCGAAGATGGCATCAAATACGTTGTTTCCGGAGGAATTGTGAGCCTTAAGGAACTAAAACTAACCCAAGCAAGTGATATCAATCTTGATAACCTCAGGTAATGTGCCCAAAATTCTTTTTTTAGACAACCACCTAATCGCGGTTTACAAACCAGCAGGCATTCTCACTCAAGCGGATAGCTCGGAATCTAAATCGTTAATAGATGAAGTAAAGTCATGGATCAAAACTGAATTCAAAAAACCCGGAAATGTTTTTCTTGGCTTGGTTCACCGTCTGGACCGTAACGTTTCCGGTGTTGTTTTATTTGCGCGTACTTCTAAGGCCGCCTCGCGTTTGTCGAAACAATTTCGCGAAAAGACCACAAAAAAAATCTATCATGCAATCGTAGAAGGTAAACCAGAACCTTCACAGGCCTGTCTATCTCACCACCTTCGAAAAGAGAAATCTCTCAAGTCTACTGTTTTTAAGTGCCGGGGCGAAAACACACAAAACGCAGAACTGGAATATAAAATAATGGAAAGTTATTCAAGCTCCAGTTTTCTGGAAATAAAACTACATACGGGAAGATTTCACCAAATTCGAGCGCAAATGGCATTCATCGGCCATCCAATTATGGGCGATAAAAAATATGGTGCTTCCACCTTATTAGCTAATAGGGTAATTGCTCTTTACGCACATTGTCTCGTTTTCGAACATCCCATCACCAAGGAAGAAGTTTTTATTGAATCACCAGCTCCTTCCTACTGGCCAAAAAGTTAGGAAGGGGTCGGTATAGTGTTGGGATTGCTCTTTAACGTTTCTTTGACGAGGTCATCTTTTGTTGTATGAAAACCCATATCAATTGCAAGAGAGATAAGGATAGGAACCATGAATAGAGTAAAAAAAGTTGAGATACTCAATCCGCCTATCAATGCCGTTCCCATACCGCGATAAAGCTCGGTTCCAGCACCTTCACCAAATGCCAGTGGAATCATACCAAAAACGCTTGAAATTACGGTCATCATAATGGGGCGTAGTCGAGTCTCACAAGACAACAATAATGCTTGTCGTTCTTCCATACCCGACTTAATGTTGTTGAGCATCTGATGCACAATTAGGATGGCGTTATTGACGACGATTCCTGCCAAAATAACCACTCCTAATTGTGTAAGAATATCGAATGTAATCCAGTTCCATCCTTCGACCATAGCCTGCGCATTGGGAACATTCCACTCATCAAGAATGCTTTTTATATTTCCACGCTGATACCAATTGTTCCAGGTAATTCCCAGAAAAGAACCGGATACCGCCAGAACAACAGTGAGCATAACAATAAAAGGTCTGATAAAAGATGAGAATAATGCTACCAGAAGAAGATAAATAAAGCCTAAAGCATAAACGAAACTTGTCGCCAAAGATTCTTCAGTAGAAGCTAATTCATCGGCCGAACCGCCAATACGCAATCCAAATTTTTCATTCAAGGTTAATCTTGTGGGAACCAATACATTTTCCTCCACGCGGTCGATGACTGTTTGCATCGGCATATCTTTTCTCACTTGAACACGAAGTTTAATCGCCCGTTCCGTGCCAATATGATCAATCCTCGCTGGTCCGGCATCAATTTCTATATTCGTTAAATGACCGAGGTGTGTCATTAGATTCTCGTCCGTCCACACGGGAAGAGAACGATAGTCCTCCAATCCTAATTTATGATCATCTTTTTTCTGTACTAAAACAAAATCGATAGGCTCTCCATTGTCATTGAATTCGCCTAAATATTTTCCCGCGTTGAGTGATTCGACAATGTCTCCAATTTCCTGCATACCCATATTTAATCGTGCCGCATCTTCCCTTCTTGGTAAAAAACGAAGTTCAGGATTACCAAATTTAAATTCCGGTCTTACAGAATGGACCCCATCAATACCTGATATTTTTCCTATCAAACTCAACGCAATGTCTTTCAATTTGAAAATTTCGGGTCCGGTTATTTCCACTTCAAACGTTTTATCTGCCGAACGAAAAATAGGACGTTGCACGGCAAATGCAAAACGGTAACCAGGAATGGAAAAAATTTCTTGGCCCATTTCATTTGCCTTAACAGCCATTTTTATTTCACCACGCTGGCCTTGTGCCAATTCCTTTTCAATGATGGCTCCGCCACCATTAAATCGGGGAGAAAAAACCAAGAAATTTCGATTCACATCTTCCATGCTTACAATCTTTTTTTCATACTCAGCAAGATACTTCATATTGGTTTCTGCTGGAGTACCTGCAACAGGCTCAATGAGCATGTACACCATGTTGGTATTTCCATAGGGAAGATAATCTTTTTTGGGCAGCGTCTGACCGCTGTACCAAAGTATCCAACAAACTCCCCCAAGAATCCCGAGACGGAAAAGAAGGCTAACAGAGGAATGGCAAAGAACCCGTTTCATAAGCCCAGAATAGGCATTGCTAATACCTTTTCCCAATAGCACCACGGGTCGCAGCAGGGTTCGATGGATAATTCCAGGCCTATACTCTTCTCCTGGTTTTAACCGAATCAATAGGGTCGTCAAAGTAGGAATTATCGTCACAGATACTATTAATGAAAGAGCAATACAACCGCTGATGGTAATCGCAATATCGCGAAACATTTGTCCAGCTTCTTCTTCAATAAAAACAATGGGTATAAAAACCGCAAGAGTTGTTAAGGTAGAAGCCAGTACCGCGCCCCAAACTTCAGAAGCTCCATCATAAGCGGCTTTAAAAACCCCTTTTCTCATTGTCAGATGACGATAAATATTTTCCAGCACTACAATCGAGTTATCGACTACCATCCCTACGGCAAAAGCCATTCCCGCCAGCGAAATAATATTAATGCTGCGGTCAAAAATTTTCAGCACGATGAACACCGATACTAAACTGACTGGAATACTTATCGCTACAATTAGCAACGACCTTAACGAACCAAGAAAAACCAATAAAACCGTGACCGCAAGAATTGCACCTAGACCTAAATTCGATTTCACGAGACGCATGGCTTCATCGATATAATCTACATCCTTATAAACAATTTTTAGTTTGAGTGGCAGACCTCGATTCAAAAGTTCCCTGTTTAATTCTTCAACTTTACGAGCTGCCAAGTTACATGTCTCAACGACATTGGCGCCTGCCTTACGAATAACCCCGAATGCATTCGATAATCTTCCGCTGATACGAACCAAAGAATCTGTTCGTTGAAAACCATCTGCCACCGTTGCAAAATCTCGAATCCTTATCGTCTTGTCCTCATCCCGCTTGACAACCGTATCCAAAATATCTTTGGGATTTAGAAATTCACCGAGTCCGCGAACCGTATAAGCACGATTCTCTTCATCATGAAATCCCGCACGGGTGTTTTGGTTTTCTTTTGTAAGACGGTCAATCACTTCCTTATAAGTCACGTGTAAACGTGCCATGCTATAAGGGTCAAACTCGACCCGCATTTCCCTATCCTCACCGCCGAAATGCCAGACATCAGCAATGCCTTTAACCCTTCTAAAGGCAGGGACAATGATGTCTTCGCCGATCTTGTACATATAGTTCTGATCTAGGTTGGGCATTTTTTCATTGGGTTTGTCAAAAACAATCCACATTATTGGACTGGAGTTATCACTAGATATAGAACGAAGAGTAGGTTTATCCGCATTAACAGGCAGATCCTTTACTTGCTGTAATTTATTGTTGACATCCAAAACAGCGAGATCTTTATCAATTCCCCATTCGAATTCCAGATTGATGGTACTTAAACCATGCTGACTGGTAGAAGTCATTTTCTTCATACCCTCTACGGACTCAAGTTGATCTTCAAGCCGACGAGTGATATTCCGTTCCACTTCGTTAGGTGACAATCCAATGTATTCCGTTCTAACTTCGATTTGTGGTTTGTCCACGGTTGGAGTCAATTGTCGGGGTAGGATTTGAAAACATAAACTCCCGAGTACCAGAGCCATCACAATAATGACTGTAACCGTGTGGTAGTTTCGAATAGATTGATCTATAAACTTCATCAGGTTTCCGAATTATTTTTAAAGGGTTTTCCGGGTTTTTTGGAAGATTTACTGTCTTGAGACGCAGAGCTAAAAGGAGTTTCTGTTTTTGGTTTCGGGTTTGTCAAAAATACTCTTGCTCCCGGAAATACAGCTCCCGATCCTCTTAAAATCAAATCGGCATCACCATTCAATTGACGCGTAAAGTCTTTTACTTCCACAAAACCATCGTGTTCTTTAAAAGCTTTCACGGGAACTAGGTGCGCTTTTTTATCTTTTACGATATAAACCACCGTCCCTTGTTCTGAAATCACCAAAGAAACTGAAGGCACATGAAGGACATTTTTTCGGACCCCAAAATTTAAAGTACTTACCAAAGTCAAACCTGGAAACATTGCGGGATTAGGATCGGGAAGATCAATTTGCACTTTGATATTTCCTGAATAAATATTTGCGTCAGGAATTACACGTATAAGTCGATGTAGTTTTCGTCGATACTTGAACTTAAAATCTAACTCTTTTGCAAAAAAAGTTGCGGCCTTTAGTTTTTTTAATTTATTACGATAGCTCTGGGGAACTTCGAGAACGGCTTTCAATCGGGATGATCCAATCATTCTAACAATTGCCGTACCCGAATCCGCAATAGCTCCCTGTTCTATTTCCTTGGCAATAATAACGCCATCAAAGGGAGCCAGAATATTTACTTTGGAAAGATTTAGTTCGGCAATGGCAACCTGCTTTCGGATAGCTTGCAATTCTGTCTCCAATTTTTCGATATCTTCCGAGCGCGATTTTAATCCCGCAGCCTGTTCTGCTTGACTCGCTATCAACAGTTCTTTTGCCCGAAGTATTTTATCTTTTGCCGAATCTAGGGAAGACTGAGCAAGAACTTTTTGTTCAACCAATCTTTTTGTTCTGTCCAACTCAATTTTCGCAAGATCGAATGAACTTTGCGCTCCCCTTGTTTGAGCTTGCAATCGATCCTTATCTTCCTGGCGGAGACCTGCCTGAGCTTTTTTATATTCTTGCTGTACACCAGAAAGGTCCGCACGCAACCTCTCTAATGTCAATTCATATTCTCTGGGATCAATTTGCGCAACCAGATTTCCAGCTTTCACCTTCATGCCTTCTTCTACTGCTATGCGTGCCACTTTACCTAGAATTTCTGAAGTAATAGTTACTCTTTGCTCCGCCTGAATATTGCCAACAGCGCGAACTTCATCCGCAATATCCATATAGACTACTTTTCCGACCTGCACAGGAAGTGCGAATTCCTTCTTCTCGACCTTTGAACTTTTTTCCTCTGCGGGAGCGCAAGAAAACAAAATCAACAAAAGAAGAATAAGGCGCACAATCCTTTTTCTATTCAATTTTCTGATATAATTCTCCACCATCACGTGTTGTAAGTTTATTTTATTGCAAATACTTGGGTCTATTTAAGTATTATTCTATAGTATAAAAGGTTTTCAAACATATCGATGTCTTCTTACCCCTCCGAAGAATTCGAGTATCAATTGCTCGACACCGGATCGTTTCAAAAACTGGAACAATTTGGTCCGCATCGGTTTTGTCGCCCTGCACCACAGGCTCTTTGGCCGAAGTCTCTCCCAAAATCCGAATGGAACACTGCTGAAGGAGAATATAAATATTTCAAAGGCAAAGATACCGGAGGTGAATGGAAACTATTTACTAAGCTTCCCGAAAATGGATGGCAAATCAAGTTCCAGCATCTCATTTTTAAGGTACAACCAACAGGATTCGGCCATATCGGACTTTTTCCCGAACAAGCCCCAAATTGGCTTTGGATAATGGACCAGCTTAAATTACTTAACGGCAAAGAAATCAAAGTACTTAACGTTTTTGGTTACACCGGGGCCAGTACCCTGGCGGCAGCTTCAGCCGGTGCCCATGTAACCCATTTAGATGCCTCAAAAGCTTCTGTCAATTGGGCTAAACAAAATTTAGAACTCTCTGGTCTTAGCGACCGGCCGGTACGTTGGATTGTCGAAGATGCTATGAAATATATGCAAAGAGAGCATCGTCGAGGTAACAAATATGATGCGATTATTATGGATCCTCCATCCTTTGGACGCGGGCCCAAAGGGGAAGTATGGCAGATAGAAGACAAACTTTCCGAGTTCATGGAAGCGTGCCGACAAATTCTCAGTGAGTCAGCTGTTTTCCTGCTTTTCACCACACACTCCTCTGGCTTTTCATCTATGACATTGGAAAATATGCTTAGGACTTATCTCCCCTCTACTCAACGAGGCAATTTTGAAACAGGAGAAATGTTCATTCCCGATAATTCTTCTGGACTCAACCTCCCAAACGGATTCTTCTGTCGCTGGCAAATAGCCAAGTAGTTAGATCGTTTTATCTGCCTTACAATTAATGGTGAAAATCTAAGGTATAATGATTAACAACCAACCTTTTAATAATTTTAAGAATGGCTTTTTACGAATATTTAAAATCTCATGCGGAAAAGGACCCTAATCATGCCGCTATAATTGAGGGTGACTGTACGATTTCCTATAAAGAATTTTGTGTCCAAATAGAGTCTTTTGCTTCGGCCATTTCAGAATTACCTCTCAACGCAAAAAGTAAGGTAGGCCTTTTGTGTTTGAATCAGAAAGAATATCTCATCGCCTTGTTTGGCTCCTTATTAAAAGGGATTCCTGTTATCCCCTATAATTTTCTTTTAAAGCCAGAAGATCTGGCATTCATCACAAAGGACGCGTCTATAGATATACTTATCATCGATTCCGCTTTTGTAAAACCTGAGGTTATTCCGTTTTTTAATTTTTTCCCGCATAAAATACTAGTCGGTTCGGCCGAACCCGATCAAGTTGGTGAAGGCACACAGCGATTTGAAGATTTTTTAAAATGCGGA
>CAZMXD010000096.1:0-7401 GCA_964570185.1 uncultured Nitrospina sp.
CGATTCTGACCTTCGTGGGGCAAACCTTTTAGAGGCGAAGCTAAAAGGCGCTAAACTTCAAAATGCTAACTTTGAAGAAACAGATTTGATGTGGGCAAATTTAAAGGGAGCCAATCTAGAAAATACAAGATTTGATGGAGCCTACCTACAGGGGGCCAACCTCAAGGACACCGGAATCAAACGAGCACAAATCGCATTCGCCTTTACGGATGAGGACACTCAACTTCCAAACGACATTCATTAGTCTTTATGAAATCAATATCAATCCTTAAAAATTGACGACACGTTCTACCCATTCCGGATGATCTATAAAAAGATTTCGATTCCCCTGAATACCCTCAATCATTTCATTGCGTCTTTCTTCCCAATTATCGGGGGGATCATCGAAATGCCATTTTCTCATTGAATGCTCAAGATCTTCACGTAAGGAAATTTTATACTGGTAAGACATGTAAAAATAAGCACGAGCTATATCACCTCGTATTTTCAAAGAAGGTTTTTCTTTAGAACAAAACTGGTATTCCCACATACCACCAAAGTCGAAAGTTTTCTCAATCGAAGAAAGATTATTAATAGCAGGAAAAATATTATGCATATCCGATTCCATTTTTTTAAATTTTGGAGAAACCTCGGAACAGCACTGTGCTCCTTTAACTTTAATGCCATCGGAACGCATACACAAATTTTTAGTCCAACATCTAAGAGATCCTCCAAATAAATGCATCGGCATCATAGATACCCATTCCAATGTTCTAGAATTTTTTTTCCCTGAAGTAACTTTAATTTCACCAGCACAGATATTTGGGAATACCTGTTTTATTTTATCAAAAACGCAGCCACAGTGGAAGGTTCGCAATTTTCCAGCAAGCTGATAAATCCTGTTCAACTGCTTTTCGGCTGTTTCTCGACTTACCAAAGAAGACGGTTGAAATTCACTACGGTCCAATTCCTGTGAATAACCAGAGTTAAAAAACCCTCCAATCCCATTTATTAAAATTATTAAAAGAAAAACTAAATAGCGCATAATGTATTTACAATTTTTTAAAAATTCGAGTTTACAAGAAAACCTAATTCTTAATAGATTATAAACTTATATTTCCAAGCTACACTCTCCCGAGCATTGTCAACCAAGATACTGAATAATCATATTTTTTAGTATCATTTCTTAACTGATTTTTTCCACATCTTTTTAATTAGCGAATTCGTTCTATGGACAAGATGACAATGCTTGCATCCTTTTTGACCTAGCAAACCAATATTTTTCCAAAATTTTTTAGGATTTGGTTTTTCAGAACTAAGTTCCTTATTTAATTCGTTTAATGCAGTATCGATATCGGGGCCAACATAAAATCGTTTTGCATCCTGGGTAATATGACATTTGGAACAAGTTGATTTAAGTTCCATGAATCGTGACTTGAATATTTTTAAAGCTTTAGCGGCACGATTATACTGTCCTTCTCCAAAGTTAACAGTCACAGTTTTAAAGGAGGAAGAGATGCTTCCCATAAAATCATCAAATGCAGTTTCTTTTTCGCTTATCGGGTCAGTTACTTTAATTTTCTGAAAACTAGGCCAATGGAACTTTGCCCAAACAGATACTTGTTGTTCTGCATGACATTTTCCACAAGTTTTACCCAGTCCACTCGAAGCTTTGCCTGCTTTGGCAATATCGTGTGTCTTTGCGGCGTTTGCAAAAGTTTCTGCGGCTTTGATATCAAAATAATCTTCCCATTCCGGAACCATCTCCGATGTCTTTTTATATTCTTCTACTAACTTGTCAGCATGCTTATCAACATTTTCAAAGTCGTTTTCTTTTAGGTTGATGAAAACACCGCCGAAGTGAGTACTCATTTTATGCATTTGCTGAATCCATTTAGATTGTTGACTTTCTGGCGGATAATATTTACTCAAAGATTTTGGTGGCTCTTTAAGAATTATTTTCCCCGCAGCTACCGGCAAAGCCGCATATAAAATAAAGGCAATGACAATAAAAAGATTTCGGAAAAATTTCATTAAATATCTCCTTAATTAGAAAATCATTTATCTGGTCACCGTCTTTGAAAACACCTCTGTTTTTTCTTTAGACCACGCTGACTGGTACTTTAATTTTACAACCGCTTTTGAAACAGGATCAAAAAGACGGTATCGGTAATATATTTTTTTATTATAGGGCAAGGCAGTTTCCTGCTGCGGGGCAATGATTTCTTTTGCGTTATCTACTTCTTCTTTTCCTTTAAAAAACTTAATGTAAACATAAAGCCTTGGGTCACCATTGTCGGCAGTGGGAACAAAATGCGGTATGGTTTGATTCTTAAGACTAATTTTGAAAAAATTCTCTTCCCACGTTGTCTCAAGAACCACGTCCTTTTCAGTTATCTTACCATGCAAAAAACGATGGTCCGCCACCCATCTTTTTTTATGCAATAGATTAAGTCCCGTTTTTTGGGTTAATCTACCTTTTTTCCGAGGCATATGACAATCTTGACAAGTGTCTTCTATTTGGGTTGCCTTCCACTCTTTAAAAGTTTTCTGGTGACAGGAACCACAAAAATTCGAACGGACGTAATCTGGATTGCGAAAAGTTGGATGCGGTGGGGCTAACAGGTCATACGGTCCATGCATTTTATTGTCAATAAAATGGCAGGAAACACAATAAATGCCTTCACCGCGAAGTTCTGTTCTGGGTTCGGGTTTTTCACCTTGGACAGATTGTGGTATATGACAAGGAAGACATTTTTCTTTACTGCGGTTTTCAGATGCTTCTATAAAAGATTCGCTAGTCCATGAAACCGAATGGCGACTTTCTTGCCAAGCTTCAAAAATATTTTTATGGCATTCGGAACATTTTTTTGCCCGGGGCTTTTTAAGAATGTCCTTATCACGAACCAACTCTAAAGCTATCTCAGGAATCCATTCAAACCTTTCGTTGATAAGAAAATAAAAAAACGCAATTCCGGAAATCCCTATTAACCCAAAGCCAATAATTAAATCTAATACTCGAGAAAAATTCTTCATAAGGTTTTCCCATTGTTACATATTGCTAATATTTTTCAAATCCTGGAAAAACCTTATTTATTAAAATTATATTTCTTTTTATGGTTACAAATTTTGGTTTTTTCTTGTTTTTATACAACTATGGGCCTGGCCCACTAGAATTGTTTTAAAAAGCGGAGATCATTTTCAAAGAACAGCCGGATGTCATTGATACCAAATTTAAGCATTGCGATACGTTCGATGCCAAGACCAAATGCAAATCCTGTCCATTTTTCGGAATCGTAATCGACGAATTGAAAAACGGCGGGGTCTACCATTCCAGCACCAAGAATTTCCAACCACCCTGTCTGCGAGCAGACCCGACAACCTTTCCCATTACAAATCACACATTGAATATCTACTTCAGCGCTGGGACAAGTAAAAGGAAAAAAACTGGGTCTAAAGCGAATTTGTGTATCTTTGCCAAAAACCTCTTGAAGAAAAATATTCATGATCCCTTTTAAATGACTGAAGGAAATTCCCTCGTCAACCATTAAGCCTTCAATCTGATGGAACATCGGTGTGTGCGAAACATCTGAATCGCAACGATAAACTTTTCCAGGTGCAATAATTCGGAGAGGCGGTTCCCGGTTTTCCATCACATGAATTTGGACAGGCGAGGTGTGCGTACGCAAAACTGTTTTATCTTCTATATAGAAGGTATCTTGCATATCTCTCGCAGGATGATCTTCAGGAATGTTGAGAGCTTGAAAATTATAATAGTCTGTTTCTATTTCAGGCCCCTCTTCTATCTGAAACCCTAACCCGAAAAATATGGAAGTGATTTCTTCCATAATCTGGGTAATGGGATGCAGAGTACCTGGCAGCTCTTTCCTTCCAGGTAAAGTAGTGTCGAAAATTTCGTAAGATTTTTTAGAGAATTTGGAACCCAGATCTGTTCCCTTGTTGTTTATTTTATTTTCAATATGCTTCTTGAGAAGGTTAATGTCTTTTCCAAGCTTGGGCTTTTCCTCGGGAGAAGCATTACGCAATTTACTCATAAGCCCCTGAAGTTGTCCCTTTTTTCCTAGAAAGTCTATTCGAATTTGTTCGAGTTGTTCCGAGTCGGAGATTGACCCCAGGCGAGAATCGAAGTCCTGTTGAATTTTATTGATATTTACAATCATTCAGGTTTTCGACCATCATGCCTCAAAGAGAGGCTGTTGAAATATTAATACTCGCACGTCTGATAGAAATTTATGTGAGTTGCGCGCGGGCAGTTTCGGTCAAAGATTTAAAGGTTTCCTGATTATTAATGGCGAGATCAGATAAAACTTTACGGTCCAATTCAATTTGGGCTTTTTTCAGACCATACATAAATTGGCTGTAGTTCATTCCTTCGGCTCGAACAGCTGCGTTGATCCTGGCAATCCAGAGTCGACGGAATTCGCGCTTACGATTTTTTCGATCACGATAAGCATAACAAAGACCGTGCTCAACAGCTTCACGAGCTTTCCGAAACGCAGTGCTACGAACACTTCGATAGCCCTTTGCCATCTTTAATATTTTTTTTCGTCTTCTTCGTGAAACAGTCCCATTTACTGCACGTGGCATTTTCTAAATTCTCCTTGTATCAAATTGGATGTGGCTCAAAACGGCTTTTCCCGTTATAAAGTTAATAGGGGATTAATATTTTAATGCGCTTTGCATCGGCAGGGGCCATGATGCTGGATTTACGCAAATTCCTTTTTCGTTTTGTAGTTTTGGTCGTTAAAATATGGCTGGTGAAAGCACTATTTTTTAGAATTTTTCCGCTGCTTGTTTTTTTAAACCTCTTAGCAGCCCCCCTATTTGTTTTGATTTTTGGCATTGTTTACTCCGTTTGCTTCTAATTCATTATTAAGCGCCGCTGTCTCGTTACCTGACTCTCCTGATGCCGGGTTTTCTTTATTCTTAGCCACCTTTCCTGCTTTTGGATTCTTTGGCTGAATTCCCTTTTTGGACTTAACATTTTTAGGCGCCAATACCATCACCAAAGTCCGGCCTTCCTGTTTTGCCTCTTGTTCAATAACAGCGATGTCATCTGTTTTTTCTGCAATTCGCTCTAAAACCTTCTGACCGAATTCGCGATGCACAATTTCACGCCCCTTAAAGAAAATGACAACCTTTGCTTTGTCACCATTTTCCAAAAACCTTTGCACATGTTTTAGTTTAAAATCAAAATCATGTTGGTCTGTATTAGGTCGAAATTTGACTTCCTTTACATGAACGACCTTTTGATTTTTTTTTGCTTCGTGGGCCTTCTTACTAACCTTATATTTATGCTTACCGTAATCCATAATACGGCAAACTGGCGGATTAGAATTGGGTGCTACTTCAACAAGGTCCAGATTCCGGTCTTCAGCTATAGCGATGGCTTCCTCAATAGGAATTGTGCCTAACGCCTCCCCATCATCTAGGATGACGGCCACTTCCTTGACCCGGATCATATTATTGATGCGTTGTTTCTTGTTAATTTAAAACTTCCCTTAAAAAAAAATTAATCAATTTTCTAAGTCAATAATCCGTTTTTCTACGGCTTCATTGACTTCATCTAAAAACGTTTTCAAATCAAGATTACGTGTTTCCTTGGAGCGTCTTCTGCGAACACCTAGAGTGGAAGATTCCACTTCTTTATCCCCTAGAACAATCATATAAGGAATTTTCTGTATTTGGGCCTCGCGTATTTTGAACCCAATCTTCTCATTTCGCAAGTCTTTTTCGACGCGAATGCCTGATTCTTCAATCTGTTGGGCAATTATTTCGGCATATCCAGCATGTTTATCGGTAATCGGCAACAAGATAACCTGAATCGGAGCCAACCATAATGGAAATGCCCCTGCGTAATGTTCAATCAAGCAACCAAAAAATCGTTCCAAAGAGCCCATTAGGGCACGGTGCAGCATGATTGGCTGACGGCGTTGACCGTCTTCTTCAACATAACTGATATCAAACTTTTCGGGTAGGTTAAAATCCACCTGCACCGTCGAAACCTGCCAGTAACGATTTAGACTATCCTTAATTTTTATGTCAATCTTTGGGCCGTAAAAAACACCTTCGCCTGGGTCTAATTCAAAATCCAAGCTTTTATTGTTCAATGCGGTTTCCAAAGCTTTTGTTGCTGACTCCCAGCCTTCATCCGAGCCAACATATTTTTCCGGCCGCGTACTCAAATAAATTTTGTATTCGTGAAATCCGAACGATTGCAAAATAAAAATAATGAGGTCAAGAACCTTGGTGATCTCTTGTTCTATTTGGGACGGACGGCAGAAAAGATGTGCGTCATCTTGTGTGAATCCGCGCACGCGGAGCAGGCCATGCAAAACACCAGAACGTTCGTAACGGTAAACCGTCCCCAGTTCTCCAAAGCGAACGGGTAAATCACGGTAACTTCTTAACTTCGTTTTATATATCTGGATATGAAAAGGGCAGTTCATAGGCTTCATAACATATTCCCTTCCTTCAACATCCATATTCGAGAACATATTATCCTTATAGAATTCCGTGTGGCCACTAGTTTTCCATAAATCTATTTTCGCTGCGTGTGGACTGATGACCATTTCATAACCGTGTTTGAAATGTTCTTTTTTCCAAAATTCTTCCATTAAGTGACGTATACGTGCGCCTTTTGGGTGCCAGAGAATCAGCCCTGGTCCGATATCATCAGAGACCGAAAATAGGTCCAACTCTTTTCCTAGTTTACGGTGATCTCGTTTCTTAGCCTCTTCCAGTCTTTTGAGATAAAGACGTAACTCTTTTTCGCTATTCCAGGCGGTGCCGTAGATTCTTTGCAGAACGGGATTTCTTTCATCACCGCGCCAGTAAGCGGATGATGTATGTAACAATTTAAAAGCCTTGATCTTCTTAGTCGATTCGACATGCGGCCCACCACAAAGGTCAGCCCAGTCACCCTGCGAGTAAAGCGTAATTGGTTCGTTGGGACCAATCGATTCAATAATCTCGATTTTGAACGTCTCACCCATCTCGCTAAATTTTTTTATCGCCTCTTCACGCGAAATCTCGCTGCGCACGATGGGGGTATCTTTTGCTGCGAGTTCTTTCATACGTTTTTCGATTTTTTCTAAGTCTTCGGGGACAAATGCCTCCTTGCGAGAGAAGTCGTAAAAAAATCCATCTTCAATCACTGGACCAATGGTGACTTGCGTTCCAGGAAAAAGTTCTTGAACCGCCTGCGCCATTAAATGCGCACAACTATGCCTTATGGTTTCTAGTTCAGTAGGGTTATCGTTAGAGATCATTATTCTTGTTTCGAACAAATGAAAAGGCATCCTGCCATAGGCATGATGCCTGATTTTAATACATATAGGTTTTTAAAAAAATAGGCACGGGCGGTTTCGAACCGCCGACCCCTTGCATGTCAAGCAAGTA
>CAZMXD010000097.1:0-7381 GCA_964570185.1 uncultured Nitrospina sp.
TGTGACCCCCGGCTTGTAAGGCCGGTGCTCTCCCAACTGAGCTACCCGCCCAAGCTTTTTCGAACACCTCCGGAAGAGTCTGGGAGTATATAAATGCCAACCGTGCTCTGTCAAGCGATTTCCCCTCAATAGAAAATACTAAGTCTTTTTATAGAAATGAAATAAATTAAAAATATAAAATACTTTTCAAATTTTTTTGGACAAATGGGTAAATAATTGACAGTTAGGGGTTTGCACTATAAGATAAAAAATTAAGATCGGATGTAATTCAGTCTTTCTTCAAGTATTTTTAGTTTCTAATTAGCATCTGAACAATCCCAATTTTCCCTACCATGACAGAAAAATTCATGGCCTCTCTGGAGGGCTTTTCCACTAACGAACTAATAAAAATTCGAAAAGATCTGGATGAATTAATCAAAAATAAGTTTGATAAAGAATTGGGTAAGCGCCAAGGTCAAAGAGCAAAAGTTAAAATCCCCGGAAATGTAGAGATTGAAAGAGAAAAGGAGTTTTTTTATAAGTTACATAAAATTTTAATCAAGGAAATGTCTGTCAATGGCCTTGTATTTTCGATAAAAGGAACAGTAATAGACGGCGACCTTTTAAAAGTTTCTTTTAGGATTCCTTCAACTGGAGAAAAAAAGATCATCGACTGCCAAGCAGTGAGGATTACCGAAACTAAATCGGGAACCACTCCTGAATTAGAAATAGCAGCAATAGCAGTTACCAAGGATGCAGTAAAAAACTATAAAGATATGTTACGAAAAAGAGGTCAATAGTTCCCTTACTTTTATGGCCTCATCTAATCTACCTTATTTTAATAAAATAGCAACGCAAGCAAACATACAATGTTATCTTTCAGTCTATCTTCAGGACACCAATTATATATACCGACTGATTAGCCTTTACTAGTAGAAATTTTTCTTAAATATTAAAGAGATCACATGATAAAACTGTTCAACAAAATATTTGGATATTTTTCAGTCGATCTAGCAATGGATCTAGGTACTGCCAACACTCTGGCATACATAACCGAAAAAGGAATCGTGCTCAATGAACCTTCCGTCGTAGCCGTGAATGTTGACAACCAAACTGTCGAATCCGTTGGATTAGAAGCAAAAAAAATGTTTGGCAGAACTCACGCCAGGGTCGAAACCATACGCCCAATGAAGGATGGAGTGATCGCAGACTTCGACGTAACCAATAAAATGATTCAATATTTTATAAAAAAGATTTTGAATAAATACCGTTTCTTTAAACCCAGAATGGTAGTCGGAGTACCTACTTGCATCACCCAGGTAGAAAAGAAGGCCGTCATCGATGCGTCCACCATGGCAGGAATCAGGGAGGTTCACTTAATAGAAGAACCCATGGCAGCTGCTATCGGCGCAGGCATCCCCGTCCATCGTCCAGAAGGCAACATGGTTATTGATATTGGTGGAGGTACGACAGATGTAGCTGTAATATCTCTATCAGCGATTGCTCATGGAGAGTCGGTTCGAGTTGCTGGAGATGAAATAGATGAGTCCATTGTCCGTTATATGCGTCTCCAACATCATCTAAGTATTGGAATTTTTGAAGGTGAACGCGTTAAAAAGGCAATTGGCAGCGCATGTCCTCAAAAAACAAAACTCACCACTGAGATAAAAGGACTCAATATAAAAACAGGGGTTCCTACGTCCATCACAATTGGTGATGATGAAATCCGGGAGGCGTTAAAAGAGCCTTTGACCACTATTGTAACTTCCATCATGCATGCTTTAGAAAAAATTCCGCCTGAGCTTTCTGCGGATATCCATTCCAATGGTATTTATCTTACAGGTGGCGGAGCACTGATCCGCGGACTTGATAAAATGATTGAAGAAAAAACCACCTTGAAGGTTTTTATTCCTGAAAACCCCCTCCTCAGTATTGTCAAAGGTGCTGGTGCCGTTCTCGATGATTTTGATAATTTAAAAAAAGTGTGTATCAATTAAAATCATTGCGGTACAATCCCCGCATCCTTTAATTTAGTTTTCCCTTATGAACCTATTAGACAGCCTGACCTGCATTGAATGTGGAACAAAAATAAAGTCTGTTCCCACTACCTTGGAGTATAAAGGAGAGGAAATTTTTGTTTTCGATCCGGTAGTCTGCAAACCATGCTTGGAAAAGTTGTGTGCAAAGTATTCCACTGAATGTGCTAATTGCGGCGGAACTATTCCTCCTTATTCCAATGTGGGTATTTTAAAAGCAGAAAATGGTAAAAATCAGCTCATACATATGACTACTCAATGTAACACCGCTGGAAATGCTTTTTATGGTTATTGGGGTAAAGGATCCATTCGGGAATTCATACAAATTGAAGCCTGCTCATAATTAGGTTGGATATGTAAATTATATTGCGTAAATAGGGTCGATTTAGATATGATCCTCCAGTCATCAATCACTGAAAAAAACGACCATGCTTAAAGTCCATTTTGAAAAGGAAAATAGGACCATTGAGGTAGGAGAGGGAGAAAATCTCCGCGAAGCCGCAATTCAGAATAAGTTCAGTATTTATCCTCACGTCACGAAAATTCTGAACTGTAGGGGGCGTGGACTATGCACAGCTTGTACGGTACAGGTTTTGTCTGGCAAAATAGAACCCAGAAATGAGACCGAAAATGATAAATTAGGCAAGAAACCCGATGATTTTCGCATGGCTTGCCAAGTTTCCGTTACGGACGATCTGGTTATCCGTACAAACCCCTGATTCCAACCGCTAAATTTTTCAAAACCATTTGACAACGAATCCCGAACACCCCAAAATACTTTATGTCTCCTCTTGAGAAAGAACAGTTGGATGAAATCCACCAACACGCAGTGGAGGAGTATCCGTTTGAATGTTGCGGAATCGTAGTAGGGCACCCAAATCATAATAAGGAAAACACAGTTTACCGATGTGAAAACATTCAAAACAAGCTGCACGAAAAAGATCCTGAAAACTTTACTAGGGATGCCCGTACGGCTTATAATATTAGCGCACTAGAGTTACAAAAGCTTTTAAGCGAGGCAAGCTCAAAGGGTTGGGTTTTTAAAGTTTTGTACCATTCCCACCCCGAGCACGATGCCTATTTTTCGGAAGAAGACACCAGAATGGCCCTATTTGATGGAGAGTCCCCCATCTATCCAGGGACCCAATATTTGGTTGTTTCCGTCTACAGTAGAAAAGTTCGGGATCAAACCTTGTTTGGTTGGAACCCGAAAACAAAAATTTTCGAACGAAACCCTTTATAATCAGGGAATTCGTTATATTTGGAGATATTTTTATGGCGCTGATGATCAACGAAGACTGTGTGAATTGTGGTGTTTGTGAACCCGAATGCCCCAACGAAGCAATTTCGGAAGGTGATGACATTTTCGTTATCGATTGGGAACATTGCACCGAATGTGTGGGTTGGTACGAGGAAGCACAATGTGTGGAAGTTTGTCCGGTTGACTGCATTCCTAAAGATCCTGAACATGAAGAAACGCAGGAACAGTTGCTGGAGAAAAAGGAAAAGCTCGTGGACGGAGGCTAAGCAGTAGCGGAGCTTAAGAAACGATTATCAAATGGAATCCATGAAAGAAGAAGTTGAAGAAGTGCTCGAAACCCTTAGACCAATGCTAATGCAGGATGGGGGTAACGTAGAGCTGGTAGATATCGATGATGGCGTTGTTAAATTACGCTTAGTAGGTTCCTGCAGCTCCTGTTCCAGTTCCACCATGACTTTAAAAATGGGAATCGAAAAGGCCCTGAAAAAAGCCATCCCCATGGTACGTTGTATAGAGGCTGTGGAATAATTAAACTTATTTATTTAAACACCGCATTACCCCTCTTAGTATTCATCATATAAACAATCTGTGAACATCCTGATCCAAAATAAATTTCTCAAACTCTTCATCATTCTGGCCCTCTCAATCCACTTTTCCGCTTCTGCCGCAGCGCAAGTTAAAAAGGGAGAGAATGCACCTAATTTCACCTTAAAAAACTTAGATGGAAAAGAAATTAGCTTAAGCCAATTTCGCGGCAAACATGTTCTTGTAAATTTCTGGGCAACATGGTGCGGGCCTTGCAAAATAGAGATGCCTTCTCTGGAAGCTTTATATGAAAGATTCAAAGATAAAAACTTTACATTGCTTGCAATTTCTAACGATATGTTCGGCGCAAACATCGTAACGCCTTTTGTCAAAGCCCATAAAATTAATTTTCCGATTCTTCTCGATCAACAGTTAAAAGTCAGCAACGCATTTGGCGTGGTCAGCCTTCCCACTACGTTTTTAATCGATCCCCAAGGAAAAATTATTGGCGCTCTATTTGGTGCAGAAGACTGGGTAACACCCACCAATATCCTTTATTTTGAAAACCTCCTGCAATAAAGGAAAAACCATTGTTGTTCCAAAACCTGAAATTTTTTCTACTCATAATCGCTATCTTCTCTTTTCCATTAGCTAGGTGGGCTGAATCTATGCCAGATTATTCTCTGGAAGGAGAAATGACCCATATCCCATCTGGTCATTTTATTTTTGGCACAAACAAAAAAGATGATACTGCCGAAGCGCTTTCTATGGGCATTCCTAAACCGTGGTATGCAGATGAAAGTCCACAAAAAAAAATTTTTTTAAAAGGATTTTATATTGATACCTTTGAGGTTACCAACGAACGCTATAAAAAATACGTAAACAATTTAGGAGCCGTTCCCCCAGATAACTGGAAAGACAATAATTTCCCTGAAGGAAAAAATAAAGACCCCGTAACATGGGTAACATGGTTTGATGCCGCAAACTTTTGTCAATGGGCTCAAAAAAAACTGCCCACCGAAAAACAATGGGAACGAGCAGCAAAAGGCGCAGAGGGTTACGAATACCCCTGGGGCAACAAATTTCAACACGGCATTGCAAATCTTTCAAAAAATGCAGGAAGCAAAAACAAACCGGGTGTAGTCGGAAGTCACCCACAATCGGCCAGCAAAGAAGGGGTACACGATCTAGTAGGAAATGTTTGGGAGTGGGTGGAAGATGACTACGAACCTTATAAAGATAGCAAATATCAAAATGATTATTACGATTCAGGGTATAAAGTAATTCGCGGTCACTCCGCAAGCGACATTGGCCATTTTCCTGGCGCTCTTTATACAAATGCCATTAAAATGTTTGCGCGGAGCGGTTACCGGCAATTTACAAACCCAGATGAACCAGGACCCGATGTAGGATTCCGTTGTGCCAGTGAAAATAAACCCATATTCATTAAGTCAGGCTTATCTTTATCAAGTCCGTCGACATCGCTTAATTCTTCTGGTACAAGCAAAATAATTCAAAAACCTTTGAGTTCAGCGTCTAAAAGTAAGACCTCGTTTAATCCCTTTGCACCCAAGCCCAATCTTCCCGATTCGGGAATTTTCATCTTAACTCTGCTGGCATTTATTGCTGGCGTTTTCAGTTTTTTATCGCCATGCACCTTACCGATTCTCCCTGCCTATTTTGCAGTGACCGCACAAACCGACCGAGCACGAATGGGTATGATGTCGCTCGCATTCTTTTTTGGGCTTGCCAGTTTATTCGTAGCAATGGGTGCCTCCGCTAGTGTACTTGGACAATTATTACGTGACTATATGTTTCAAATTTCCCAAATCGGCGGCGTAATTGTTGTTATATTTGGTATCATGACTTTGTTCGGAAAAGGCTTTTCCGGAGCCAGCTTTCGGGGAAAACCTGCTTCCACATTTATCGGATTCTTTCTGTTTGGAGCCACCTTCGCACTCGGTTGGACTCCCTGCGTTGGCCCTATCCTCTCAAGCATTCTCATGTTAGCGGCTTCAGAAAAAACAGTTCTCCAGGGAATGAACCTTTTATTCTTTTATGCAGTTGGACTCGGCCTTCCCCTGATCATTGTAGCCACACTATGTGGGAACCTTCCTAAAGATGGTATGTTCTGGACTTTATTACGTGGAAAAGGTTGGTACCTTCCCATAGGAGATAAAACTGTTTTCCTTCACACCACCAACCTTTTCAGCGGAATTTTATTAATAGTATTAGGTATCGTTCTTTCTACCGGCTATATGACTTATATAAATAGCGTCATCCCCATTGAAGTCCAACTTTGGTTTAGTAAGTTCGAAGAAGGCGTACTCCATTGGTTCACTAATCAGAATTAAAAAAGATAAGTCTATTCTCACAAAGCTAAAAATAAGTTTTTTAGCTTTTTATAAGCTCGCCAAACTTTTCTTAAAACCATAAACTTGCCATACTAGCATTGTAATAACGGATTGGATTTTGGTACAATACGGCAAGTTGATTTATTCGGGAAGATTATGAAATTAACCACTCATCTTTTATTACTCTCGCTGCTGTCTTTTTCTGCGTGTTCAGGGGTAGGCTCGGTAACCAAAAAACGTTATCAGAATTCGGAGAACACCATAATAATTATTGACATGACTGCCAGAAATTTTGATTTGCAGGATGCAGGTTCGCAATTGCAAGGGGCTATAGAAAATGCAATGTTAGACACAAGCTATGCTCTCTCAGGAGAAAATGCCCGCTACCGCCTGAAATATAAAGTTCTTGAGTACGATGAGGGTAATCGTGTAGCTCGCATCGCAACGATGGGACTTTCTGATTTTGGCAAATCCAAATTAAGAGTCAAGGCCGCACTTTTTGATGGTCGTAAAATGGTTGGAGCCTGGGAAGTTAACTCATGGGTAAAAGGTGGCCCAACGGGTGGTACTGAAGAGAAATTGTTTGAACGCGCAGCAAAAGAGATTACCAGTCACCTTAGAGGCGATTTTTAATACACGTCCTCACCCCGCATCTTTGGCACAACGAAATCCAATAAAGTTTAGCTTGGAATCTGGTTTCATCCAGTTCCTGAAATAGGTAGGTGAAAATTTTATAGTGAGATGCGTTTGTAGTAATCCTCCGCGTATAACTTTAAATAACTCGCTTTCGTTCTCAGGTTGTCCGGGATAGGCATAAAATTCATCTATCCATTCCCATACGTTATGTCCCATCCCATAAACACCATAAGGACTGATCCATTCTTTGCGCTTATCCACCTGCTCGGACATAAAACCTGAAAAACCATTGTTAGGGTGATCAACGTAAAGCTTCCATGGCCACTTTCTGCCATCAGTTCCCCTTGCTGCTTTCTCCCATTCGATTTCTGTCGGTAAACGTTTGCCTAGTGCCTTGCAATAATCTAAGGCCTCGGAATAGGATACATGTGTAACAGGATAAAGGGCAGACTTAGAAAAAAATTTATGATTTGGTTGTACTTGTTTGTATTTTGCGTGGCTGACTTCATAACGATCTATAAAGTAAGCATCCGATGAAACGAGTTTGCCCAACTGGGTTCGAGGCTCTCCTGCATGCCCCATAATAAAAT
>CAZMXD010000098.1:0-7355 GCA_964570185.1 uncultured Nitrospina sp.
AATCTAAAATAGTGCGCGGAGGTTCTTTTACTTCATCGGCGGGAGCCTTGCGAATAACGAATCGAGTATGGCTACACCCAAAAAATAAAGTTTTTCCTAAGGTAACCACTTACGGACAGATCATGAATGAAGTTTATAACTATATAGGCTTCCGCTGTGCGAAATCTATTCCTTCAATCACGAACTAATTGGAACTTCAATTAGTTGGTTGTGGCTTTAAGTTTTGTTAGCGGCATTCGCTGCAAAGGCCGAACATGTCTAGTTTATGGGAGGTTATAGTAAAACCATTTCGGCTGGCAACTTCTTCTTGGAATTTTTCTATAAGAGGGTGATTGAATTCGATAATTTTTCCACATTCTGTGCAAATCATATGGTCATGATGGCTATGCATGTATTTATGCTCATATCTTTTTTGCCCATCTCCAAAATCTAGTTCAGAAGCAAGACCACTTTGAGTGAGGAGTGACAAAGTACGATAAACTGTGGCAAGTCCCACTTTTGGCTCTGTGGCTATTACCAAGTTATAAAGTTCTTCTGCGCTTACATGATTTTCGCATTCAATAAATGCGTTAAGAACGGTGCGTCGTTGTTTAGTGATTTTTAGATTATTCTGGGTTATATAATCTTCCAGTACTTCTAATTCTTTGCTAGCCATACCTAACTCTTTAGGGTTGGTTTACAATTAACATGCACGTTCAATTTAGCATGGCAACTAAAAAGCGTCAATAATACTAATTGATTTTAAAATACGGGCAACTTTAAAGGATTTCAATTATTTACAAAATTAATTATTTGTTTCAATTTGTTTTTCTAATTCAGCAGATAAATTATTAGCTTGCACCTCTTGTTGCTCACCATTACGCATGTTTTTTAAAGTATATTTTCCGGATTTTACTTCGTTTTCTCCAATAATTAATGTGAAGCGACAATTGGATTTATTTGCTTTTCGCATTTGGCTTTTCATGCTACCCAACTCATAATCTCTTTCAACTTTAATTCCCTTAATCCTTAATTCATTGGCAGCTTGAAAGCCAGCTATTTTAGCGGGATCACCCAAGCAAATTAGAAAAATATCAGGATTCTTATTGGGTTCTTCATTAAACGGGACCAATGAAATTAAGCGTTCCATGCCTAATGCAAACCCAAAGCAAGGAGTAGAAGGGCCAGAAAGCTCTTCAACTAGTGTGTCATATCGACCCCCACCGCAAATTGCATTTTGCGCGCCCAATTTATTAGAGGTGACTTCGAAAGCTGTCATATTATAGTAATCCAGTCCTCGCACGAGATTTGTGTTTATAGTGTAAGGTATTTTTGAAATATCCAATAAAGACTGGACCTCATCAAAGTGTTCCTGACTTATTTTATCTAGGTGATCAACCATCTTAGGAAGGCCTTGTGCTATTTTTTGGCACTGTTCAGATTTGCAATCAAGAACACGCAATGGATTTTTTTCATAACGAGTAATACAGTTTTTGCAAAGGTTATCCAGATGTTTTTCTACGGCAGATTTTAGAGTTTCTCTATATTGAGGTCGACAATTTTGGTTACCCAGACTGTTAATTTGAAGTTGCATTTCATCCAGACCCAATTCGCTAAAAAATTCGATTAACAAGGTCATAACCTCCACGTCTATAACAGGATTGGATGAACCCATTGCTTCCACACCAATTTGATAGAATTGCCTCAACCTTCCAGCCTGGGGACGTTCATAGCGGAACATTGGTCCAATATAAAACATCTTCATGACAGAAGGTGGTGCATACATTTTATGTTCTATGTAAGCGCGCACTACCGAAGCGGTTCCTTCTGGACGAAGAGTGATAGAATCCCCAGCCCTGTCTTCAAAGGTGTACATTTCCTTTTCAACGATATCCGTGGTTTCTCCAATACTACGAGAAAAAAGTCTTGTGTTTTCAAAAATTGGAAAGCGAATTTCATGAAATCCATATCGAGAGAATACTTTATGGGCTATGGATTCTACCCATTGCCATTTCCATACTTCTTCCGGAAGGATATCTTTTGCGCCGCGGATACTTTGTATTTTCATAGTATTTGATGGTATTCAGAATAAGTCTGGTTAGAAAAGTTTATTTGAAAATAATTTGATTAGTTTTCTCAACCACTCAACCATTTAAACCAACCACCCTTTTTGACAGTAGAGGCTAGATGAGACTCTGCCATTTCCACATCCTTTTTGCTGCCGATAAAAAGCGGTAATCTTTCATGGATCCCTTTAGGTTTGATATTTAAAATTTGCTGATCGCCAGTAGAGGCTTTTCCTCCAGCATTTTCTACAATAAAAGCAAGTGGCGCAGCTTCAAAACAAAATCTTAATTTACCTTTTGGACTATTGGTATCTTTTGGATACATAAATAGGCCTCCTTTTAATAGCGTGCGATGAAAGTCCGCTACCAAAGATCCTATATAGCGAAGCTTATAAGGTCTTCCGGATTTCGAGTCATCTTCTTTTAAATAGGATACAAGGTTTTTTTGGGTTTCATCCCAAACACCCCAATTTCCCTCGTTAACACTATAAATAGAACCTTGTTCGGGAATTTTAATATCGGGATGAGAAAGAAAAAACTCACCTAAAGCAGGATCGAGAGTAAAACCATGAACTCCTTGGCCAGACGTATAAACGAAGATAGTACTGGAACCATAAACTATATATCCAGCAGCCACTTGATCCGCGCCTTTTTGAAGTAAATCATCTTTTGTTACTGTATCACCATCGCTTTTTTTGCGATAAATAGAAAAAATAGTCCCTATATTAACGTTTACATCAATGTTAGAGGAACCATCTAGAGGGTCCATCATGAAAATATATTTTCCGGGATTTTCATCACGAGGAATGATATATGCGGTTTCTTTTTCCTCTGAAGTGATGGCACAAACCGCCTTTGATTTTTCCATGATTGTTGTGAAGGTAATATCTGAAAACTCGTCTAATTTTTGAACTTCCTCACCTTGGACATTTATTTTACCTGTTAGTCCAAAAATACTTTCCCCGATACCCGCACTATTTACTTCGAGGGAAATAATTTTCGAAGCCACCATTATTTCAGTCATCAAACTAGTGAATTCCCCAGTAGCTTCTGGGGTATTTTTTTCTTGTTTTCGAAGATGTTGAAGTAGTGTGGTGCGTTCCATTAATTAAATTTTCCCTTTAGAATGATTTCATTGAACTTGTAGATTTTCAAATTCAAAAATCGTAAAGATGTATCGTTTTAATAAGATTTAAAGATTTTGAATGGAAGCAAATTTTACATTATTTCTATTTCCTGAGCAATGTAAATGGCTAAGAGCTAAGACTGGTTAAAATTTCTTGAGCCCATACTTATTTTTCCTTGCGTTTAAGATTTTTCTGTAGCCCTGTGGTTACCAAAGAGAGCTGTTTGGTTGCTTGGATACGGTAATTTGTCTTTGGCTCAATTTCTTTTAAGGTGCTAAAACCCTGGAAGGTTAATATTTTTAATTATGAGCGGTCAGGAAATTTTCTTTCTTGGTCAAATATATTTTGGGCAAGATAAAAGGCTGCCTAACTAAATGCTTAATGACCGACAACTAATTATGAAACAGGCGAATCACTTTGATTGAGGGTTTTTGAATATCTTTTTCGGTCGTTTTCATTAAGAATTTTCTTTCTAAGTCGAATTTTTTTTGGAGTGATCTCTGCTAACTCATCTTCATTCAAAAAACTGAGAATTTGCTCCAAACTCATTTTCGTAGGTGGTGTCAGAATTATATTTACATCTGATCCAGAGGCCCTCATATTAGTTAGCTTTTTTTCTTTGCAAACATTAACAACTAGGTCATTATCCTTATTATTTTCACCCACAATCATCCCCGTATAAACTTCTTCTCCGGGTCCCCAAAACAATGTGCCTCTTTCTTGAAGGTTAAATAATGAGAAGCCCGTAGTACAACCATTTTCGAGAGCAATTAAAACCCCATTAATTCTTTGGGCAATTTCTCCACAATGAGGGATAAATTTGTTGAAGGTTCGATTAATGACACCAGTACCCTTAGTTAAGGTTAGAAACTCAGATCGAAAACCAAATAAACCTCGTGTAGGTATTACAAACTCCAACCTAGCATTGCCCTCATTTTGAGCGATGTCTTGAAGAGTTGCTTTTCGTTTTCCCATGGATTCCATAATGCTTCCAACATAATCTTCTTCTATATCAAGAATGACAAATTCTTCAGGTTCATGTTTTGTGCCTTCGATTATTTTTATTAGGACTTCAGGTCGAGATATACAAAACTCGTATCCCTCTCGGCGCATTGTTTCAATAAGAATCGTAAGATGAAGTTCGCCTCTGCCTGAGACTTTAAAAGTGTCCTGCGTGTCTGTTTCTTCGACTCGCAAGGAAACATTAGAGCGAGTTTCTTTGAATAAGCGGTCGCGGATTTGTCTGGAAGTTACGAACTCTCCATCTTTTCCCGAAAATGGTGATGAGTTTGAAGAAAAATATATCGCAAGGGTAGGTTCATCGATTTCAATGACAGGTAATGCTTCTGGAAAGTCTGGGTGAGTAAGTGTCTCGCCTATTTCTACCTCCTTCATACCGGCTATACCAATTATGTCTCCAGTTGCAGCCAACTCTGATTCTATTTTGCTTAGTCCTTCGAAAGTATATAGCTTGGATAAAGAAAAAGGTTTAGCAACCCCGTTTCTATCTATTTGAGTGTAATTGTTTTTAACTTGGACCTGGCCTCGATTAATTTTTCCAACAGCAATTCTACCAACATAATCATCGTAATCCATAGATGATACCAGCATTTGAAAACCCGATTCCGAGTCACCATTATGGCTGGGGACTTTTTCGATAATTAGATCGAGAAGAGGGGTAATATCATTATTAGGCCCTAATGGACTTGACCTAGAAATGCCCTGCTTGGCCGAAGTATAAATAATAGGAAAGTCTAATTGCTCATCATTTGCACCTAGATCAACGAACAAATCAAAAACCTCATCTACAACTTTTTCGGTTCTAGATGCTGGGCGGTCTATTTTATTGACGACTACTATAGGGTTTAAACCAAGCTCCAAAGATTTTTTCAACACAAACCTAGTCTGTGGCATCGGTCCCTCTACCGCATCTGCGAGAAGCAAAACTCCGTTAACCATTTTTAATATTCTTTCAACTTCACCGCCAAAATCCGCATGGCCTGGTGTGTCGACAATATTAATCTTATGGTTTTTATAAAAGATAGCAGCGTTTTTCGAGAAAATTGTAATTCCACGTTCTTTTTCCAGTTCATTACTGTCCATGATACAAGTTCCTGATAATTCACTCTCGCGGAACATACCACTTTGTCGAAGCATACAATCCACCAAAGTAGTTTTCCCATGATCAACATGAGCTATAATACCGATATTTCGGATATGTTTTTTGTCTAACATTTTATCCTTTAAAATTATATATTTATGAATGCTAAAACAAGGTAAATTATTTAATTATTTGATTCTATTAAGTTTGCTTTTAATGAGAGTAAGTTTAGGTATGTTTAAGAACTGCGCAGTTTATGGCATATGATGAACCAATGAGGGGGAATTGCTTTTCTATAAAAAATTTTTAACATTAGTTAAGACTAACAGATTGGTTTAGAGAAACCTAAATAAAAATATTTAATTGTAACTTATTGAATATAGTATCATAATTTAATTATGAAAGCCTTGATACATGAGTTCTCCGAATATTTGCGGATTGAGAAAAGAAACTCTCCGAATACCGTGTCTAGCTATCGCAACGATTTGGATCGATTTTCAAATTTTTTTAGTGGCCGAAAAATAGTTTCTTTAACTACTTCAGATATTCGTGAGTTTTTAATTTTTTTAAAAGAACTGGGATTATCAGGAGCTTCCATCGCTAGATGCTTGTCTTCTATTAAATCTTTTTTTAAATACCTATGTTTGGATAAACAATTGGAAAATAATCCCGCAGAAATTTTAAATACACCAAAGAGTTATCGTAATCTGCCTAATGTTTTATCTTCACAGGATATTGATAAGTTATTAAATTGTCCAGATAAAAAGTCTTTATTGGGCTTGCGCGACAAGGCTATGATGGAAATTCTTTATGCAACTGGATTGCGGGTTTCGGAGCTGGTAAACCTTAGAGTTAGCGAATTGGATCTTGAAGTGGGTTGTATCCGTACAATGGGTAAGGGGAGTAAGGAACGCATTGTTCCTATTGGAAGTATGGCTAAGAAAGCATTAAATGAGTATGTATTGAGTTCACGTCCAGCTTTATTGGGAGGCCACAATGCTGAAGAAATATTTATAACTACTAGAGGCAGATGCATGACCCGACAGGGATTTTGGAAAATGTTAAAACGGTATGCAACTCAAGCAAATATCCGAGCTAATGTGTCACCGCATATTATACGACATGCGTTTGCCACACATTTGTTGGAAAGAGGTGCTGATCTTCGTTCCGTCCAACAGATGCTCGGACATTCTGATATTTCCTCCACACAGATTTATACCCATATTTTGAAGGAAAGGTTGCTAGAAATCCATCAGCAATTCCACCCGCGTTCTTGACGAGTGAATTGATATTATTTTCTTGACTGGTTATGCCATAAAAGCTAACATCCACTACTTACAGTTATTATCCTTCCTTCTGATTATGGTTTTCCAGATTTTTTAAGGGCTTGAATTCAAAGGTCAAATATGATTTTTGAAATAGATGAAATCCCTGAAGAGGGATTAAGTTTTGATTTATTAGCAAATAAAGAGCAATTCAAAATTGATCAGGCAGATTGTTGCTTAGCTGAAAATATTAAGATTAAAGGCAAGCTAAGGCGGATTGATCATGAAGTTTTTTTTGCAGGTGAACTGCAGACACTTCTCGAGGTTATTTGCACTAGATGTTTAAAATCGTTTTCGTTACCGATAAAAAATAAAGTACGGGCACACTTTGTTCCACGAGTGAAAGAGCTTTCACTTGGAAGTGAAGTTGAAATTAAAGAAACAGATATTGAAAAAGAGGTTTACCATGAGGATCGGATTGATTTAAGAGGTCCTGTGCGTGATCAGATTTTACTGGATGTGCCTTTGGTTCGTTTGTGTCAAAAAGGCTGTAAAGGTATTTGTTTCATGTGTGGTAATAATTTTAATGCGAATCCATGCGAATGTGTAATAGAGGAGGAAATTGATCCTCGTTTGGCTGTATTAAAAAATTTAAAAGATAAGTTGAAATAGGGAGATAAAATGGCAGTTCCGAAGAAAAAGACATCAAAGTCAAAACAGGGAAAAAGAAGATCCCACTTGAGCCTCAGCATCCCCTCCTATATGGAGTGCCCTCAGTGTCATGAAATGACGAGGCCTCACCACATTTGTAGTCACT
>CAZMXD010000099.1:0-7304 GCA_964570185.1 uncultured Nitrospina sp.
TTGTTTTAAAGTCGGAGAACGCTACCGAACAGTGGAAAGGGATAATAAAAAAGCCCTGGTTTATTATATTAAAGCCTGCGATGACGGCTATATGACTGGGTGCACAAATGGCGGGATATTATTAGCAATGAAGGGAACTCCTTATAGTAAGCAGTTCAAACAGGCTAGAAAAATGTTTGATAAGGCGTGTGAAGCGGGGGAAGACCAATCGTGCTTTAATTTGGGGACCCTAAACTACAAAGAAGGACGCCAGAAAAAAGCCATAAAATATTACAAAAAAGCATGCGATATGGGTAATCAAGGAGGCTGCGCTAAAGAAAAAAGGCTGCGCCGGTAATTTTTATGCAGGGTAAATTAAAAAACTGGGAAGAATTATGTAACGATGGTGATAACTATGCGGGTGAAGGGCAAAACCTTTCACCAAAGGAAAAGATATTATTTGAAAACATAAAAGACAAAAAAGTCCTTAAAATCCAAGATGCTTACTTGTTTTCTAAAACAGGTAAAATAGAAGAGAATCATGGATGTGAACTTGCCGAAATGATTGCTCACTTCCCCTTTGTTAAATCCATTTCCAGCCTCATCATTACCCACAACCGACTCGGGCCCGAAGGCATTCAAATTCTTATTTCCTCGCCCATTCTTCCAAAAGTAAATTATTTACACTTAGGGTCCAACGATTTAGGAGATGAGGGTATTAAAATCCTTGCCCAAGCAGAATTGTTTTCTGATGTGACAACTCTAAACCTAGAGTGTAATGGTGTTACCGCTAAAGGAGCAAAAGCACTTGCGGAATCACCGTTCCTGACCAAAGTGGAGCATTTGAATTTAGTAGATAATCGCGTTGGTGATGAAGGAGCATTTGCCATAGCAAACTCAGATAGTCTGAGTAATTTAAATTACCTGCATCTAGGAGGAAATCAGGTAAAATCTGAGGAGGCCAAATCTGCCTTAAAAAACTCTTCCAAGTTGACTAAGTTGGAAAAGTTAAAAATATTTTGAAGCTCACTAATCCGAACTAAATAGCGTTAGGATCGTCAGGCCGTAAAAGTTCTGGTCGCGAATAATTTACAAGGCCCGATCCGTCATCGACTTCCTCTTTGATTACCAAGGTCTTAAGGTTTTTTAAAGTCTTACTCTCATAAATTGCTTGCGCCCCTTCCGTATCGAAATAATTTCTGCCAACATAAAGATGGGTGAGACCACTCATAGAGACGGATGCACCCAAAGCTTTGGCACCTTCATTGCCAAATCTATTTTGTGACACACGAAAGATTTTCAAAGATTTCCATTTTGGAGCTTGCACCAAAATCTTCATCATCTCATCATTGAGTTTATTGGCCGATAGATCAAGTTCTTCTAATTGATCTGCTACCCCGCCCAATACGAATTCACGGATTCCGTTTTCATCCACATAGCTACGTTCCATTTCTAATTTTTTTAGATTTGGAAAAGTGGTGGTCTTTCCAAGAGCCTTTGCGGTTTCGCTACCGGCTTCATTCCAGCCCACATCTAACGCTACAAGTTTTTCAAAGTGGTCGCAAAGCAAAAAATCAGCAATAGATGAGTCGCTTAAGCGGTTATCTGAAAGAACCAAAACTCTTAAATTTTTAAGTTTAATTTTTCCCGATTGCGCTAGCTCGCTCAACCCTTTTCCAGTTAAAAAGTTTATTTGCAAATAAAGTTCCTCTAATCCGGAAAGAATTTCCGACTCGAAAAGATATTGCAATGCTTCATCATTGATCTGGTTATCACTTAAGTCAAGTGACAGGACAGACTTCATAGGTAAAAAATTACCTATGATCTTTATTTCATCGGTTGCTATATATTTTCCCGATAATTTGATCGATTTAGAGTTTTGCTCCAATATTAGCTTTAAGGTTTGCTCTAGTTTCGCAGCTTTTTCCTCATAGGAAGGCGTAAACTCATCGTATTCCGCATCGCCGCCTCTAATAATGCCCATTTAGCCCTCCGATTTTCCAATTATCTTAAAGTTCCTTATTAACTTCAGCTTTGGACTATATCTTATTCGTTTCATTATTCATATATGAATTGAAATAAGTACTCTATGCAATGACAAATCAACCAAATCTAATTCCCAAAAATATAACCCATTTTTTTTCAAATGCTTAATAAAAAATTTTTCGAGCATCTCTGTACAAATATTAAAAAAAATTAATTCGCGATTAACTGACTTTTAATTTTTAATAACTAAAATGTTCTCATATGAGGTAATTCCCCTCAACGGGGGGGGGTTGGGAACAGGGTAAATAAGGGAGGGTTTTAAGATGGAAATGTTTAGAACACTGGACATTAGAGGACTTTCGTTTTTTAAATCTCTTCAATTGGCTACAGATGAATTCAGCAGAATAAAGAAAAATGGAATTTTAGAACTAATAGTTGATAAAAAGAAAAATTTTAAAGAAGATTTCTCTAAATGGGCTAAAAACCAGGGGTTTAAAATCTCTGATATTGAAGACGATCCTAGAATGGTTCGACTTTTTATTCGTAAGGGTTCAAGACCTGTAAAAGCATAAGCGATTCATAAAAACCGGTTATTCCAAATTTCAGGGTTTTCGGTCTCCTCCTCTTGCTGAAAACAATACATTAGGAATAGCCGGTTTTTTTATAAAAAATCAGGTTCCGCTCACTTATTTTTTTCATAAATTATTCTTAAACCATCCAAAGTCAAAAACGGATCCAAGGTATCTATCACTGAAGTTTTGTTGGTAATCCAATCTAAAACTCCTCCAGTAGCAATAACACGAGCACTTTGACCCAACTCATCTTTTATCTGTCTTACAATTGCCTCAACCATTCCCGAAAAACCATAGACTGCTCCAGAACGTAGACTTTCTACTGTAGACTTCCCTATAACCTTCTCAGGTAAAGTCATATCAACTCTGGGGAGTTTGGCAGTATTTTTAAAAAGTGCTTCAAGAGAAATTTGGACACCCGGAAAAATAGAGCCGCCTAAATATTCTCCTTTATTTGAAACAACATCAAAGGTAGTTGCTGTTCCAAAGTCTACAATGATTAAGGGGCCGCCATATTTCTCGAAAGCCGCCACGGAATTTACAATGCGATCCGCACCCACTTCAGATGGGTTTCTATAAAGAATGGAGATGCCGGTTTTTACTCCAGGGCCAACAATCAGAGGTTCGCATAAAAAATATTTTTTTGCCATTCCTTGTAATATCGGAACCAAGGGAGGAACAACACATGCGATGATAATATCGTCAATGGTCTCTGTTTCAACATTATTCAATAGAATAAATTCTTTTATAAGAACCCAGTATTCATCAGCGGTGCGGTTCCATTCTGTCCGGATACGCCAATGGGTGAGAAGTTTTTCTCCAGAAAATAAACCGATGACGTTGTTTGAGTTTCCAACATCAATAACTAAAAGCATAATCTTTCCTTTAAAAAAATAGACGAGCCAACCTTTTATAAAACAACAAGGCTTTAAAACATTGCAAAAAACATTAGGATAAGTTTGTATCTCTAATATAATAAACGATATCGATAATTACAAACGAAGGTTGAATGAAAGATAAAAACAACATCGAAATGGAAGATATCTCAGCCTTCCCCCTAGAAAGATCCGCAAACCACTCCAAATGGGAGGATATTACCTACTCTGAACTAAAAGGGGACGTACTTGAAGGGTTGATGGAAGAGAAATTGAAATGCTTTTTAAGAGTGGTTCGCTCCGGGAGCCCTTTCAAACTGAACGATTATTATTATCGCATTAAGTGCTAAATTTATTTAACAAATTGCATCCTAATTGATCCATCAACATTTTTTCAGTCTAATTATTTGCGTGTAAAATGAAGTTTCCGTTTATTAGAAAAACAAAACCAGTGTTAGCCACAACAGCAATTATGGGGTTGTTTTTTATTTTTGCATTGCCTTCATTTTCCTCTGACTTCCTGATCTCCCCCCCGCCAAAATCGATGGATAAATATTACGCCGAACCCGGAAAAACTTCCGAGTGGATTGTTCAAATGCAAAAATTGAGTACTGAATATTATGCGATCTTTGTCAACCTAGAGACAAAGAATTGGTCTTTGGCAAAAAAAAATGTTCGACTCTTTTTGGATTCCTATGAAAAAGCATCCAAAATGATTCCAGAGTGGGAAGAAGAATTTGATTTAAAATCAGCCAACCTGCTAAAAGAAAGTATTTTGGCCAAAAAAATAAAAACAATAGAGAAAGCCTCTGAATCCATTAAAAAATCATGCACCCATTGCCATTTAAAAAATAATAACAGTGTTTGGGTTCGTTATCATTGGCCATCAACGGAAACAATAAAAGTTTTGGACCCAATAGAGGAAAACGAGGTTAGCTACGAGGTTTACATGGAAAAGCTATTTGCTTCCTTGAAAAGAATCAGCGTAAACTTTGAAGAAGGTGACATTCAGAAATCTTGGAAAGCCCTGGATGTATTTACTAAAAGAATTAAAAGCTTAAGATCTGTTTGCTCAAAGTGCCATATCACAGAATGGACAAAGAGCTCTGTGTCGGTAAAAGACTTTTTTGTCGGCGAGGATATCATTAAAACCCTTCAGGAAATCAAAAAAGATTTTGCGACAGGGGAACCCTCCAAAAAGGAGTTCAATAAAAATATCGAATATATAAACAATCGATCCTGCAAAACATGCCATCTCGTCCATCAACCAACAGCGGCGATTCAACGCGCTTGGAAACAAAAAAACTGAGTTTTTAAAAATACTTGTTTATCCGTATAATCCCAACTCCCTACTTAGGTATTTTTTTGCTCCATCCCTCTAGCTTCATACATCCTAAATAGCCCGTATTCTCGCCTTCGAACCCCAATTCACGTCCCTGAATTTTATAACTATACTTATTGTTATTCTTTTTACATTTTTTAAAATCCAGAATGAATTCTTTTTCTCCCTTATTTTCTTCATGAGAAAATCTTTCAAAGGGCGGAGCTTCTGCACACCCTAAAAAATTAAAAATAACAAAAATACAAATATTTTTGACCATGGAATATTAAAAAAAATTTATTTTGAATTTACTATAAGATTTTTAATGCAAACTATTTTCTCGACTGAATTAATGCAAACTTGCTTTTCTTGATTTCAAACAAGGCCGGCAGCATAAATAGAGCGCAGATCGTGCAGGTAATTATTCCCAGTTCGACTACGGCTGCTATGGAATTGATTCCTGCATGGTGAGCTATATTTAAGCTTGTATACCCAGCAAGGCTCGTCAAGGCGGATAAAATAATAGCGCTTCCCGTTTCTCGTAAAGATTTTAAGGCGGCCCCCTCCGAATAATCCAAAATATGATGGCTGAGATAAATACAGTGATCTATCATTATTCCGACAATAGAAGGCAGCATAACAATATTAATGAAATTCAAGCGGACATTAAAAACGGACATCAGCCCTCCAGTTATGGCAAGCCCTGTAAATAATGGCAAAAAGGTTATAGTAGCCAGTCGAATACTTTTAAGGTCAATAAAAAGAATTAAATAAACCAAACCAAACGCCATAATCATTGCTTTCGGGCCCTTTTCTTTAACCCAATCTAATACCTTTGCGGCGATTAAGTTTTCGTTTAATACCGCGGCCTCAATATGTTTCTTTTTTATACGCTCCTTCAATTCATTAATTTCTCTTTCCAATTGATAAATATTTTCTACCCGGAAAAAATTTTTATCCGCAGGAGAAAAAAGAAGTAGCACATAATCCTTTCCTGCCATCAACTTTTTTTGAAGGGCTTGAGGAATTCGAGATTCATCAAAAGGTTTCACATTTAATAGTAATTCAAAATTTTTAAATCTTTTTTCTCCCAAGGAAAAGCGAATGATATCTTTATTGTCATAAAAATTTTTTCTTATCCGCTCTATAATTTGTTTTTTAGAATCATACTCTTTCAGACTAAACAGATTCAGGGAATACTGAATTCCAATTATTGTTTTTTCTCCATTTTCTTTTTTAATTTCTTCAAGGGCCTGCTGGATATAAAAAAGGTTTTCCTTTTGCGAAGTCAATATCACTGTGGGTGAAAATGCAAATCCAAAATCATTTGTTGTCTCTGTTTCATATTCGCTTGCGGGGGACTCCCCCCTTAACTTCTGAAAATCGTATTCAAACTTAACTCCGGGTAAAAAAAGGAAGCTCAATAACAAAAGGAAAATAAAAAACCCAGAAAGAAATAAAGGGGTGGCTAAGTAAAGATTAGAAATATTTAAAGTAAACAATCTTGGCTTGGGTTTTCTCATCCAATCTATCTTGTCATAGAACAGTGCCTGAGCTGGAAAAATAAAAAAATAAGTGGCAAATGCACAAGTAATTCCCAAGGTTGCTATTTGTCCAAATTCGGAAAACCCTTGAAAATTTGAAAAGCTCAAGATTGAGAAAATACTTATGGTAGTTAACATTGCAATCAAACCTGATCGACCTACCTGTGTAACAACAACTTCTACCGCATCAGCAATAGGTTTTTTCTTTAATAATTCCTGCTTAAACCGTATATACAGATGAATTCCGTAATCGATCCCCAGACCCATTAAAATTGCCACCAAAAATCCTGAGATTATATTTAAATGGCCTATTATTAATCGAGCCAAAGCAAAGGTATATGTAAGAGAAAGGAGGAGGGGAAAAATAATTAAAGGGATTGAAAACCATGAACGCGTGTAGATTAAAATTATTGTTACCGCCAAAACAATTGCTATAATGGCCGATCTTTTTAAATCTTCCTTTATAAAATTGTTTTCTTCCAGCCTGACCACCATTGAACCCGTGAGTTTAATTTTAAGTTCACTGAATTTTTTTTCAAATCCGCTTTTTGTTATAGCCTCCTGCACCGCGGAGATAAATTTTTCTGTAAAATCAGTATCTGTGACCGTCCCCTTTGCTTTTATGAAAATATAGAAATTATTTTTTTGCTTCCCTTTATGAAAAGAATTGATCTTTTCAAATATTTTATAGTCTTGCGCCAGGTTTCTAAGTTTAACGGGGTTAAAAGGCTTGTCATTAGCGGAGAACCCTCCGAATTCCCCGCGTGCATAGTCAATGGCTTCTTCCATTAAATACTCAAGCTCTAACAAGTCACCCTGGGGAATTAGAAGAAGTTGTTTGTAGTTTAAAAATTTTTTTGGGATTTGCGAATCTACGAATTGTGTTTCAGGAATTTCTTTAAAAATTTTTGAAAGCTTTTTAATAACTTCGGGTGCTTTAATTGGATCGAGATTTTCCAGAACAACGACCAAGGGTCCTGACCCACCTGTTTTACGAACTACTTCATTAAATTCTTTTATTAAAGGA
>CAZMXD010000100.1:0-7264 GCA_964570185.1 uncultured Nitrospina sp.
GAGATGGATCCTATAGACATAGCACCGGTACAAAAGCGCTTGGTAATATTCTCTGCCGACTCGACATCTTCAATAGGTACTGAATTTGTTTTCTTAAAATTAAAAAGTCCCCTTAAGGTGCTCTGACGCGTGCTTTCTAAATCCGCCTGTTTTGAAAACTTTTTATAGGTCATATAATCATTTGAACGTGTAGCGTGCTGTAACAACGCAATAGCATTTGGATTAAGCATGTGTTTTTCTTCACCACGTCGCCATTGGTAATTTCCTCCAAGATCCAATAATGAAGAGCGGTCACTACCAAAAGCATTTTCATGTCTTGCCAGAGCCTCCTTAGCCAGAACATTCAAACCCGCGCCACCCACTCTCGATGGAGTACCCGTAAAAAACCGTTCGACAATCTCTTCGCCCAATCCAACTGCTTCAAAAATCTGTGCACCCCGATAGCTTTGGATAGTTGAAATTCCCATTTTTGCTATAATTTTGAACAACCCCTTTCTGGTTGCCTTAATAAAATTACTAACTGCTGTTTCTGAATCTATTCTCTTTATATACACAGCTTCATTTGATATCTCGGCCACAGTCTCATAAGCAAGATAAGGATAGATAGCGCCAGCACCATAACCAATCAAAAGCGCGAAGTGCATCATCTCTCTGGCCTCGCCAGTTTCAATAACTATTCCGACTCGCGTACGCGTTCGTTCCCTCAAAAGATGATGGTGCAATCCTGCTGTTACAAGCAGGCTGGGCAAAGCGGCGTTTTCTTTATCAACACCTTTATCAGAGATAATTAAAATGGTTGCCCCATCTTCAATAGCCCGGGATGCCTTGTGAAAAAACTTTTCCAGGGCTTTTTCCATTCCCTGTTCACCCTCAGAAATCGGCCAAAGCGCAGATAGCACGACAGATTTTAAGTCCTCCTGGTCAAGTTTGCGAATTTTCTCCATCTCTTTACCTGTAAGGATGGGATGCGTTACTTTTAATTTACGACAATGCTCTGGGCTTTCGTCCAAAAGATTTCTTTCTTTACCCAATGTAACTTCCATTGACATCACTAATTCTTCACGAATGGAATCAATAGCCGGATTGGTAACCTGCGCAAAAAGTTGTTTAAAATAATTAAAAAGAAGTTGTGGTTTTTGTGACAGAATCGCCAAGGGAGTATCATTTCCCATAGACCCAATTGCTTCCATTCCGTCTCCGGTCATAGGGGCTAGAACAAACTTTTGATCTTCGACTGTATACCCAAATGCAACCTGACGTGTTAAGAGGGTGTCGTAATCGGGCTCGAATTTAAAATTGGTTTCAGGCAGATTTTTTAGTTTAACCTGATTTTCTTCTACCCATTTTTTATAGGGTTGCTGGGTAGCAATTTTTTCTTTTATCTCTTCATCAGAAATAATACGGCCTTCATTGATATCTATAAGAAACATCTTTCCAGGCTGCAATCTTCCTTTATATTTGATATTTGCTTCATCTACGGGTACAACGCCAACCTCGGAAGCCATAACAACCAAGCCATCTTTTGTCACATAATATCGAGATGGGCGCAAACCATTTCTGTCTAGCACCGCGCCACAGGTTTCCCCGTCGGTAAAAGCGATGGACGCAGGGCCGTCCCAAGGTTCCATCATGGAAGCATGGAATTCATAAAAACCGCGTTTTTCTTCATCCATCGTCTCATGCCCACTCCACGGCTCAGGGATCATCATCATCATGGCATGAGGCAAAGATCTGCCCGTCAAAAACAACATTTCCAAGGCTTGATCAAAATCTGCCGAGTCGCTTCCTCCAGGCGCAATGACAGGGAGAATCATATTGATGTCTTTGAATAAAGGTGACTCGAACATTGACTCCCGCGCATCCATCCAGTTCTTGTTTCCTCGGACGGTGTTGATCTCACCATTGTGCGCGATGTAACGAAAAGGCTGGGCACGACCCCAAGAGGGAAAAGTATTGGTGCTATACCGTGAATGAGCTAACGCCAGAGCCGATGTCATTTTCTGGTCTTTAATATCCAGATAATAGCTTTCCAATTGGGGTGCCATTAACTGACCTTTATAGATTAAAGTCTTGCTTGAAAGGCTACATATATAAAAGTTTTCGTTATTATCATTAAGACCAGCGCGACGTACGCCCCATGCGGATCTCTTCCTAACGCAATAAAGCCGGCGCTCAAAAGCCAATTGATCTTTTACATCAGCTGGTGCCCCAATAAAAACTTGCTTAATTACGGGCTCCACCGAACGTGCCCTCATCCCTATCGTGGTGTTATCCACAGGAACATCCCGCCAACCCAACAATTCTAAACCTTCGGTCAGGATAGCTCGCTCCATAATTTCCTGCCCTTGTTTTGCATTTTTGCCTGTTGGCAGGAATACATTACCCGCCGCATAACGACCGGCTTCGGGCAATTGGATACCAATTTGTTTACATTGTTCCTTAAAAAACGCGTGAGGTATCTGAATCAAAATTCCAGCCCCGTCCCCCGTGAGCTTATCAGCGCCACAAGCGCCTCGATGCTCAAGTTTTTTTAAAATCTCCAAGCCTTGGAAAATGATTTCGTGGGATTTTTCACCTTTCATATTCATAACGAAACCCACCCCGCAACTGTCTTTCTCATAGGACGGATCGTAAAGACCTTGTTTTTTAGGGAAAATGTGCATATTTACAATAAGTTATTGTTTTAAAAAGCTTTATAAAATTAAAAAAATTGGGATTTAACAATTTTTAAAACCCGGAAGAATAATAAAAGCAAGTCCCGTGCCTTTAATAATAGACTAAATACTTATGTAAATGGGGCGCTATTACAGGGTTTTTCAAAAAACCCCTAATAATATGTAAATTTTTTACAATAAAATAAGTATTATTATTACATAAATATTCAGGTGGTGTATTTATTAGGGATCTTTTTTAGATATCAACGAGGGTTAAATCTATCCCTTTTCCCTATAAAATTTAATTGGTGTGCAGTAGAATTCTACCTGTCATTGATAGTTATTGCATCTAAAAACATTTAATTTCTAAAACTACATTTTTCAAAAAAAAATTTAAATTCTTATAAAATTTTTATAAAAAAGCTAAGTTTTTCTTAAACCCTTGTTTTTTTTGCCCTATTTTATTAAAGTACTTCTATTAAAATTATTTTTCCAAGTCAGGTCCGAGACATAACATACAAAAATAAATCAATGCGCACTTACCCAAAAATCCAATTCGCATTTTTCTCGCGCCTACACCCGCTGCTAATGAAGCACCAACAGCGTAGCTTCATTTATAATTAGATCAACACAGGCTACTTACCCATACCGGCTTATTTTTTGATTTGATTTTTTGGCTTCCGGGGGAAAACCCTCCACCCCTCTGGAATTCGATTTGATAAACCTTATAATGGAGGGAAGATTTATTTATAAAAGGATTTTTCATTAATGCAACGCGAGAAACTCATAATTTTCGATACCACTTTAAGAGACGGGGAACAATGCCCTGGTGCCAGCTTAAATATAAAGGAAAAACTTGAGATCGCACGGCAATTGGCTCTGCTTAAGGTTGATGTAATCGAAGCGGGTTTTCCGGTCGCATCCCCCGGGGACTTTGAATCAGTCAAACAAATTGCCGAAGAAATTCGTGGCGCAACCATTGCGGGTCTATCTCGAGCACTCGAAAAGGATATCGAATCAACAGCGAAGGCTTTGGAAAAAGCGGAAAAACCGCGCATCCATGTTTTTCTCTCGACCTCCAAAGTGCACCGTGATCATATGGTCGAAAAAGCCAAAGAGGAAATAATCGAGATGGGCGTAAAAGCAATATCTTTCGCGAGAAAGTTTTGTGATGATATTGAATTCTCGCCGATGGACGCAACGCGAACAGAAAAAGATTTTCTGGTAGAGGTCACCCATGAAATGATTCGGGCTGGTGCGACAACGGTAAATATTCCTGATACGGTTGGCTACACTATTCCCGAAGAATTCGCAAAGCTTATTAGTTATTTAAAACAAAATGTTGACAACATTGATAAAGCAATTATCAGCGTGCACTGCCACAACGATTTGGGTTTAGCCGTTTCCAATTCTTTGGCGGCCGTTCAAGCGGGAGCCAGGCAGGTGGAATGCACCATTAATGGCATCGGTGAACGGGCAGGTAATGCGGCGATGGAAGAGATTGTCATGGCTGTTCGAACGCGCAGAGATTTCTTCAGCAATATTGAGACAAATATTGAAACACGCCATATTCAATCCTGCAGCAAACTAGTCAGCAGCCTGACAGGCTTTTTTGTACAGCGCAACAAAGCCATTGTCGGTAAAAATGCTTTTGCGCATGAGTCGGGAATCCATCAGCATGGATTTCTCAAACGCAAAGATACCTTTGAGATAATGGACCCAAAAGATGTAGGTGGCGAGGAATCAGAGCTGGTGATGGGAAAACATTCAGGCCGCAACGCCTTACTCCATAAAGTCCAAGAGTTGGGATACAGTTTAAGTCAAAAGGAATTGGATGAGGTATTTGAGGATTTTAAAATCCTCGCAGATGAGAAAAAAGAGATTTTTGAAGACGATCTCCATACTCTTATTCAAAAACAAAAGTTTTCTGAAGAGCGGCAAACTACATATAAATTAGGAAACATTAAATGTGAGTTTGAAAGCGGCAGTGATCCTCAAGCGACTGTCACATTAATTAGTCGCGATGGCAAACAACACAATTCATCATCAGAGGGAGATGGACCGGTCGACGCAATTTATAACGCAATCGATAAAATCACAGGGCTCACCTGTAAACTGCTGGACTATCAAGTAATGGCTAAAACAAAAGGGCAGGATGCCCAAGGTGAAGTGACCGTCCGCGTTCAGAATGAAAAACGCGAAGTACTCGGGAAGGGCGCAGGTGTAAATACTATTGAGGCGAGCGGCTTTGCTTATGTTAACGCCATTAATAAATTGCTATTGAAATTAAAATCCGGTCCCGTCGAAGGCAAAGATGTTCCCGGGCCTTAATTTCGGCTAATTGTCTAATCAAACCCCTCTCGGAAATCCGGGAGGGGTTTTCGCTTTAAAGATTCTTTAAGGAGTAAAACCCATTACAAACCGCGATACATTATTCCGAAAACCCAAAACAACAGAACCCTTCGAGTTCAACGATTCGGTGGCTTTGGTTTTTGATGACATGTTACAACGCAGCATTCCCATGTATCAGGAATGCCAAAATCTAGCGGTACATTGGTGCGCACAATATGCAAAACCCTCCACCTCTGTTTATGACCTCGGTTGTTCAATCGGAACCCTCCTTTTAAAATTAGCTCAAGCCCTGCCGCCCTTAACAAATATAAAGCTAATAGGCCTCGATAATTCTCAAGCAATGTTAAAAAAAGCCCGGGAAACCTTGAAAAATTCTCCTTTGCCTTGCGAGATGATCCAAGCAGATTTAAATGAAAGTTTATCAATATGCAATGCTTCAGTGATTGTTATGAACTATACCTTGCAATTTGTCCAACCTTCCAATCGAGGCACCCTTTTAAAAAATATTTATAACGCCTTGATACCTGGAGGCTCTCTCATCCTTATTGAAAAGATTAATAGTAAAATACCTGGTCTTAATAAAACCTTTATAGATTTCCATCACCAATTTAAAGAAGAAAAGGGATACTCCAAGCTAGAAATTTCCCAAAAACGCGAAGCTCTTGAGAATGTGCTAATCCCTTGGACTATAGAGCAGAATAACCATCTTATCCAAACTGCAGGGTTTTCAACAGTAGACCTGTTTTTTAAATGGAATAACTTCGCTGGCTTCATTGCGCTAAAATAAAAATTATTGTATCCTTAGAGGCTGATTTTAAAGGTCAAAATCATCGTCTTAATTAAAAATTAAAGGGGTTTTTTTTAATGCCAAATTACGACCATACCTGTGGTAAATGTAAAAAGGATTTTGTTGTAGAAATGAAGATTTCTGAAGTTGACAATAAAAAGGTCTCTTGTCCTGAATGCGGTTCAAAAAAGGTCGAACGTAATGTTACCAACAACAGTTTTTGGAGCGAAAGTATCGACCGCTACAATTATTCCAAAACCAACAATGATTGATTCAAGATAATTATGCTTACTAAAGTTCAACCTGCTGAAAAAAATTTTCCAGGCCGGTTCGGTGAATTGGTTAAGTTCCCGTTACAGCGAATCCATATCGAATTGACAAACGTCTGCAATTTTGATTGCACCTTCTGTCCAAAACAAGAGATGACTCGTCATTACGAATATATGGAATTCGAAAGGGTTTGCGGCATCATCGATGAAATTGCTGAATATAAAATGGCAGAAAAAGTCACCTTTCATGTGATGGGTGAACCATTTATGCATCCGAGATTTTTTGAAATTCTTGAACATGCGGCAGATCGAGGGGTTAAAACCGGGATCACGACAAATGGCACCTACCTTGATGAGGAGATGGGGATGAAACTCGAAAAGGTGACTGCATCTCAGATAAATATTTCCCTGCAGACACCGGATGAAGAATCTTTTAAAACCAGAAAGTCAAGACGGATGAAATTCGATGAATACCATAACCGTATTCTAGATTTTATCGGTACCTGCCTCAAGCAAACCAAACCCCCAAAAATAAAAGTCCATTTTTTGAACACATCCATCAAAACAGAAGTGCCTGGCGAAGACTGGAGCGTCGGCACCATGAGCGTTATTAACAACACAAAAGAACTGAGGAAAACATTTCGCTATTGGGCGGATCAGGTTCATAAGATTTGTCCGCCGCTAACCCCAGAAGAAAAAGCAAAAGTCGATAAAAAGATTAACAAACTATCTGCTTTCAAATGGAACGTCGTGGAGGTAGCGCCCAATATTTTTTTCGAGACCTATATTCTTAACACCTGGGGTAATGCTTTTGCCGAGGGAGGCCAGGTTGTTCCCTCAAAAACCGGCTACTGTAGTGCCTTGAGTGACCACTTCGCCATTCTGTGTAGTGGGGATTTGACATACTGCTGTGTAGATTATGACGGCAAGACAAAAGCAGGGAACGTTTTCGAAAACTCCATTGCCGAAATATTAAATACGAAACCAGTGATCGACGCGGTAGAGGGTTTTCAAAATCTAAAAGTCGTGCACCCTCATTGCCAGAAATGCCTAGGGGGCAGTAACTGGATTAAATCGTTTTTGAACCGGATGGGATCCATCGTAATCTGGAAATACCTCAAAAAATTCTTTTACAAACAATCTTAACAAGAGTCGGGATGTAGCGCAGCCTGGTAGCGCACTTGCTTCGGGAGTAAGGGGTC
>CAZMXD010000101.1:0-7216 GCA_964570185.1 uncultured Nitrospina sp.
GAGCTTTTGTCACTATGACTAAAGAGCAGAAAGGCCGGCGAAGAAATCGCCGGCCGGACTCCTGCAAACATTTTAAACGAGGGGGGTTAAATCAGGAGCAACCTGAAGTCGCTCCGCAAGTCATGCATTTCAAGCACGTGCCATTTCGCACCAGCGTCAAGCTGCCGCATTCCTGGCAGGCATCTCCTTCATATCCTTTAAGTTTGGCAATCACCGCTGTGGTGGCAACTGCGGTGCCCTGCTGACTACTCAATTTAGCAGCGCCATTGCCGTTACCATGACCATTGCCACGGGAGTGGCCATTTCCATTTCCATTTCCATTTCCATTTCCATTTCCATTGGCGGGAACCACTTTAATGACGGGAGCAGTTTGAACATTTGTTTCTGTTGTTTTGTTTTCTTCATTTTCTAAAAGGAGGGGCAGGACATTATCATCGTCCTCATTATCATTAGACTGCTGGTCTTTCTTGCCAATCGCATCGGCCCTTAAATCATCCGGAGTAACTTGAGCCAGATCGTCTCGACCTAAATAAGTGATTGCCAATTCCCGGAAAATATAATCAATCGTTGACGTGGACATGCTGATAGACTTATTTCCCGTAACCAGCCCATTGGGTTCAAAACGGGTAAAAACAAAAGCATCTGAAAATTCTTCCAGGGGAACCCCATGCTGGAGTCCCAAAGAAATGGCAATGGCAAAGCAGTTCATCAAACTGCGATAGGCGGCGCCTTCCTTATGCATATCGATGAAAATCTCACCGAGTGTGCCATCCTCATATTCTCCTGTTCTAAGATAAACTTTGTGCCCGCCAATAGAAGCCTTTTGGGTGTAACCTTTGCGTCGATGCGGAAGAGCCCTACGCTTTTGCTGAATGATCTTGGTCATCTGCTCGGCGGTTTTCATGGCGGGTACTACAGGATCAGCGGTGTCCTCATCTTCCTCCATTTGTAATTGTTTAAAGCTTTCAATAGCCACACTATTTAAAGGCTGGCTGAGTTTGGATCCATCCCGATAAACGGCTGTTCCCTTTAGCATAAGTTTCCAGCTAAGCATGTGTGCTTTTTCCACATCCTCAATGGTCGCATCATTTGGCATATTGATGGTCTTGGAAATTGCGCCCGAAAGAAAAGGTTGTGCGGCAGCCATCATTTGGATATGCGCTTCAGGGCTAATAAACCGTTCGCCATATTTTCCGCATTTCGTAGCGCAATCAAAAACTGAATAATGTCTTTTTTTCAAATGCGGCGCGTTTTCAATCGTCATGCGACCACAAATATAATCGTTTGCGGCTTGAATTTCCTCGTCGGTATACCCTAAATATTCCAACAAATTAAAATTGAGAGAATTTATCTGTTTGTCATCAAGTTTCAAAACGTTTTTGCAGAATTCTTCTCCTAGAACAAACTTGTTGAATGCGAAACTAATATCAAAAACACGCGGGAGCTCTAGTTCAATTTTATCGATCACTTTACTGGTGAATCCTTTTTTCTTGAGGGAATCGCGGTTGATATAAGGAGACGAGTCCAAGCTTCCTGAACCCACACAATATTCAACAATTTCCTTTACTTCCCTGGGCTTGTAACCCAATTGTCGTAAAGCACCCGGAACCGACTGATTTATAATTTTAAAATATCCGCCTCCTGCAAGTTTTTTGTATTTAACCAATGCGTAGTCAGGCTCAATACCAGTGGTGTCACAATCCATTAACAGGCCAATAGTGCCTGTTGGTGCGATACAGGTAGTCTGTGCATTTCGAAAACCAAATTTTGTCCCCAATTCCAAAACATCTGCCCATTCTTTTTTTGCCGCATCCAGAAGATAGGCGGGACAATGATCCGCTTGAATTCCTTGCGGGAAAATACTAAGACTTTCATATTCATGAGCTTCGACATTGTGAGCTGCACGCCAGTGGTTTTTCAGCACCCGCAGCATGGAAGATTTATTTTTCTCATAGTGGGTAAATGCCCCTAGTTCTTTTGCTATTTCAGCGGACATGGCATAAGAAGCTCCGGTGGTCATAGCGGATATGGCGCCGGCGATAGCCCGACCCTTTTCTGAGTCGTAAGGAATGCCCATGACCATTAGCATCGCACCAAGGTTTGCATAACCTAAACCAAGAGTGCGGAACTCATAGCTCTTTTGTGCGATTGCTTGATTTGGAAACTGCGCCATAGAAACAGAAATTTCCAGAGTGAGAGTCCATAATCGACAAGCATGTCGATAGTCTTCCGCTTCAAACAACCCTTTTTCGTTGTTGTAAAATTTCATCAAGTTAATTGACGCAAGATTACAAGCTGTATCATCAAGAAACATGTATTCTGAACATGGGTTCGACGCGCGTATCTCGCCATCTTCAGGACAGGTATGCCATTCATTTATAGTGGTATGAAACTGTAGTCCGGGATCGGCACTGGACCAGGAAGAGAAATTCACCTTATCCCATAGATCTCTAGCGGGAAGAGTCTTAGAAATTTCACCATCTGTTCTGCGAAGCAAGTTCCATTCGCCATCGCACTCAACACTTTTTAAAAAGTCATTGTTAAGGCGAACTGAGTTATTGGAATTCTGTCCTGAGACCGTTAAGTAACCTTCAGAGGTCCAACCAGTATCATATTCTTCGAACTCAATATCTTTAGTTCCCTGTTGAGCCAACTGGATAACACGGTAAATATAATTTTCAGGAACAAAACAGTCGAGAGCTTTGCGAACAGCTTTTTTAAGAAATTTGTTTTTCGCTACTTCAAAACGATTTTCCTGTGCTATACCCCGCTCCCAGCAGGACCGTAAAATATCTTTTAGACAACGGCGGGTAATTCGGCTTCCCGCGGCCAAAGCCGCCACCTTCCTTTCTTCCTTTACTTTCCACTCGATGTACTCTTCGACATCAGGGTGATCCATATCAAGGGTCACCATTTTTGCGGCCCGCCTTGTAGTTCCGCCTGATTTAATAGCACCTGCGGCCCGGTCACCAATTTTCAAGAAGCTCATGAGACCTGAAGACTTACCTCCGCCGGACAACCCCTCCCCGGAACCGCGAAGATTGGAAAAATTACTCCCTGTCCCCGAACCAAATTTGAACAGACGCGCCTCTTGGCGCCACAAATCCATGATTCCGCCATCACCCACGAGATCATCATTCACGGAAAGAATGAAGCAAGCATGAGGCTGCGGTCTCTCATAAGCATTTGTCGATTTTTGTATCTTTCCGGCTGCCTCATCAAAATAGTAGTGCCCTTGAGCAGGCCCCTCTAAACCGTATGCCCAATTTATCCCCGTGTTAAACCATTGTGGGGAGTTAGGCGCCGCAAGCTGATGTGACAGCATATAACGCATTTCTTCATAATAATTGCGCGCAACCTTTTCACTGCTAAAACAATTACTCTTCCAACCCCAATAGGTCCAGCATCCGGCTAATCTGTGAAAAACTTCTTTGGAAGTTGACTCGCGGGTATATTGGTCTGATTCTGGCAGTTCGCTCAGAGCTTCTTCATCTGGCACGGACGGGCATAACCACTCGGGCATCCCCGCTTCAAATTTCTTTTTCAAACGTGCGGGTACCCCCGCCTTACGAAAATATTTTTGTGCGATGATATCGACCGCTACCTGCGACCAAGAGTCAGGGACAAGAACGTTCTTAATTTCAGCCACCAAAGAACCGTCAGCGTTGTTAATTTTGGATACTCGCTCGACGAAATTGATACCTTCGTACGGGTCATTAGATTCTCGGGTAAATTTCCGGTCAATTCGCATAAAAACGCTCCATCCTATATAATTTAATTAGGACCATTATGTTAACTAGCTATATCTTTAAAATGTCATATAATTTTTGCTTCTCCCCGCCTTTTTATTTTCCTTTTCAAAAGACTACCTCAAATCACACAAAATCCATATTTAGTGTTGCCAGACAAAATATATACAAGATATGGGGTTGTCAATGAAATTCTGTGACCGTTTTTAAACTTTCTATGAAGGCCACTTTTCATAAAGGTTTCAGCCTCTTAGCAAACATTAAATATAGACGAAAAAAAAGCGAAAATCAAGAGCGTAATTTTCAAAAAATAATATTGATAACTGATTTTAAAGGATTTATTGGTCTGTTTTTTTTGTGTTTTCTGCTTAAGCTGATCTTATGGGCTGCGCCAGCTTATCGAAATTTTGCCGACAAATTCCATGAAACGGAACGGGTTTTCGCTAGAATTTTCGGCCAATTTTATATGGGTGGCATCAACTCGATCCTGCCCGTAAGTTGGGTCCATGGCTCTCCATTCTCCGACAAAAACCTCAGGCCAGGCATGATAAAGAAAACCTTCATACTCCTTGGAATACACCAACCCATAAACCATGCGAGTAGGAATTCCTGAAGCACGGGCCAAAGCCGTAAATAAAAAGGTGTGCGACTGGCATTCACCTCGCCTTTCCAATAAAGCGTCGAGTGCTGTGACGGTATCCACCATTTCCTTTTTCAGATTCAAATGTACCCATAAGTTTATATTTTTTGCCAGTTGCCATTTTGTTTTACTATCCGCCGAAAGCTCTTTGGCGAGCGTCCGAATAATTTTGTGATTCGACTGTACTTCAGCCGTATCATCTAAGTATTTTGGATCAGGCCCCGGCTTTCTTTTTCCTAATGAAAGAATTCCAAATTTTTTCGGCTCGCTTTTGACCCTTATAGTAGTCACATATTTCCCATCATCCTGTTTTTCAACCCCTAAAACTTTTTGCCGGTCATCCTCTGGCAAAGCTTTAGAAGAACTCAAAGGCTGGATTCGGTAAATAAGATCATATTTACTTTTCGGTCGAGGCACTGGTTTATCTGGTTTCACCAAACTCATTGTAATAATACTACTGATTGTCATTGCCTCATCAATCTTCTGGGCTATCTCGGGCTCTTCCTTAAATGATTCGAAACCCATATTAGTAATTTCGCGAAAAACCGTGCCATCATGCGCCACCCAAAGGGTCGACTCCATGCCACTGAATCGCTGGCGAATCACAAATGTATTAATAATGCCTCCAAGATATTGCAGCGTTTCTTCCCGTAAAACCTCATATTCCAAATCCACTATTATTTGCAAGGGTTCCATAAACAACTGCAAGTTTCCCTGCTGGCCAACTTTTAATCCTCTAGAAACCAGATTGATAAGAAAAGTAGAAGAAGGAGCGGTTTTACTAGTAAACTTCAGCGTTTTTTCTTTGTTGTAACCCAAGGATGTGGTGCGGTAACGAAGATCGTTGCCTTCAAGTTTGCCTTCCACCTGCTGGCGATGTCCCGAAATCTCCTGTATTAAAGAAAAGCGCAACAACCTGAAGTTCGGATCAAGCCGCGTGGTTTGTTTAATGGTGGTAGACTGATCTGCCGACTCGGAGTTAATTTTAAAAAAGACCATCGAATCCATCACGACTCCCTCAGGCCCCCACCGGGTTTTGGATTTAGTAAAACCCATCTTTTTCCCCTTGTAATAGGTACCGAGCCAGTCCTCCCTTGCTCCTGTACCTTCAAACAAGGAAGAAGAGTAAGCAATAGAAACAAAAACAAAGAACGCTAAATTGAGAAAAATTTTAATCATGACTGGCTTTATTGGATCATGGTAAAACTGAATCTACAAGAACAAAGGCTCTGGATCTAGACAGATTGTAAAACTTAACCAGGGGTTTTCATCCATATCGGACAAAGAAATCTAATGCAAGATTATGGAAAGCCGTGCTACTATTAAACTTTTATATCTTGTCCAATTTTTATTTATTCAAAACTTATGATTGATCCTCAAAAAGTCCCGACCTACCTGACTTTTGATGATGTGTTATTACTCCCTGCCTACTCGAAGGTTTTGCCAACAGATGTAGATATTTCGACGCGTTTGACTCGAAAAATCAAACTGAAATGTCCGTTGATCGGTGCACCGATGGACACCGTGACCGAAACCAACTTAGCCATTGCGCTTGCGCAAGAGGGGGGTATCGGCATCATTCACAGAAACCTCAAACCCGAGAAACAACGTAAAATGGTGGACAAGGTCAAACGATCAGTCAGTGCCATGATACCTGACCCAATAACTATGGAACCCGGGCAGAAAATCAGCGAAGCAATTCAGGTAATGAAAAAATACAATATTACTGGCATTCCCATCACCCAAAATAAAAAACTGGTAGGAATTTTGACCAATCGTGATTTGAGGTTTGAAACCAAACTCGACAAAAAAATAAAATCTCTGATGACCCAAGAAGATCTGGTCACGATCCCGGAAGGTACGCCTCTTTCAAAATCGAAAAAGATTTTGCATGACAATCGAATTGAAAAACTATTAGTGGTCGATAAGAAAGGAAATTTAAAAGGACTCATTACTATTAAGGACATAGAAAAAGCAGGTCAATTTCCTAATGCAGCTAAAGACACGAAAGGTAGGCTGCTTGTAGGAGCCGCTCTGGGGGTAAATCAAAATCCAGAAGAACATATCGAAAACCTTGTACGAGTCGGGCTTGATGTTCTTGTCATCGATAGCGCTCACGGCCATTCGGAAAAAGTTTTAAGAACCATTGGTGTAATAAAAAATTCTTTTCCAAATTTGCAAATCATTGGCGGCAACGTTGCAACAAGTGAAGGCACCGCGGCACTAATTAAAGCCGGTGTTGATGGGGTGAAAGTTGGTATCGGTCCAGGTTCGATTTGCACCACAAGGGTGGTTAGCGGCGTCGGAGTCCCCCAGATATCAGCCGTTGCAGAATGCGTTAAAGTAGCAGCAAAGAAAAATATTCCCGTCATTTCGGACGGCGGCATAAAACTCTCAGGGGATGTCACGAAGGCAATCGCTGCCGGAGCCAGCTCCGTCATGATCGGCTCTTTATTTGCTGGTACGGAAGAAAGTCCTGGCGAAAAAATTCTTTACCAGGGAAGAAGTTATAAAGAATATCGAGGCATGGGTTCCATCGGCGCCATGTCACAAGGCTCGAGTGATCGATACTTTCAAGAAATGGAACTGTCTGAAAGCAAACTGGTACCTGAAGGAGTAGAAGCACGCATACCTTATCGAGGGGCCTTGTCTTTCACAGTACATCAGCTTCTTGGCGGTCTGCGTGCTGGAATGGGGTATTGCGGTGCCGCATCCATCGAAGAACTAAGGAAAAATGCTTCGTTTATCAAAATCACTCCTTCCGGACTTCGCGAAAGCCATGTCCATGACGTTATCGTTACCAAAGAAGCACCTAATTATCACATCG
>CAZMXD010000102.1:0-7164 GCA_964570185.1 uncultured Nitrospina sp.
CGGGCCTCTATCGTTTAACAGTTAAGGAAGCCAGTAAAAGAAAAATCCAATCACTTATAGTAAGAAAGCTAGACGACCCGGAAAATGACAAAAAGAGTATTTAAATCCCTCGAACGCTCTCTAATTCTTTATACGCCTGCTGAATTTCTAAAAACTTTAAATGTGCGGCTTCAGAGGCTGCCTTGCCCTCATGAGCCACTCGATCAGGATGATATTCCCTAATTAAATTTCGATAAGCTTTTTTCACCTCTTCATTTGTAGCATCTGAGGAGATTTTTAAAACATGGTAGGGTGTTTTAACTACTCCTAATGAATATTTTTTTCTAATTACATTATGCTGGTCATAGGAAAGACCTAAAAGAAGTACTAATTGCTTGATCAGTTTTTCGGTTTCCCCATCTAAGTGACCTTCCACTAGGGAAATTTGATAGCAAAGGGCGATGAGCAAAAGGTTATAATTATTTTCGCAAGATTTTTTATACATCTCTATAAATCGATCTAAATCCGGTTTTTTATTTTGAACCTCGATGATTAAAGGTTCAATTGCCTTAAAGTCCGCGGTCCCGAAATCTAAATTCTTACGAAAAAAACTATGGATGATCTCAACTTGCTTTTGAGTCAAACCATCATTAAACATACCTACCCTGGTCAAAACAATCACCAGAGATGTTATATAATCACCTTTCTTTTGGATACCAGGTAAACTCTTTTGAAATTTGTTTTGGATTTTTTTGCCAAGAAAATGTTCGGCAGCACCGCCAACAACCGCGCCGAAAGGACCACCACGTAAAAAACCTAATCCCGCACCCATCCACCAAGACATATAATTAATTTCTACTAGTATTTTTAATTTACAACGTTATATGATTACGAAATCATGCAGCCCCGTTCTAATTTAATGTTTATTATACTAAAATTCTTTATTTATAATTGTCCGCGGAGAAATTTAATGATCAAACATGTTGTTATGTTTAAACTAGCCGAAAAAACCTCTGAAAATATGGAACGTGCTGTTCAATCCCTTAAAAGCCTAGAAGGAAACATCGAAACTTTAAAAGCCATCGAAATAGGCTCTGATTTTTTAGAATCAGAAAGAAGTTATGACATTGTTCTCATTGCGCAGTTTGATAATCCTGAGGATCTAAAAATTTATGCTCAACATGAGAACCATTTACCAGTAGTTAAAATAATGCGATCTTTATGCGCCTCTTCTGTAGTAGTGGATTATGAAATAGAACCCTAGCCTGATTTTAAATCCCAATGATCCAAAATTAAGGAATTAACTTATTTTGAAACAAGAAAATCAAACACTTATATATAAATAAAAAGCTTGTGCTTTTATTTTTCAGGTGATAAAGTTCTACAAATTTTCACCATTTCTGGTGGAATTCGGGTTTATTTTCAATTGGCTTCGCCTTTAAGTTCCATAAATAGGAGGTTCGATAATGGCGACGAAGAAAAAAACTGTAAAAAAGAAAACCGTAAAAAAGAAAACCGTAAAAAAGAAAACCGTAAAAAAGAAAACCGTAAAAAAGAAAACGGTAAAAAAGAAAGCTCCCGTTAAGAAAAAAGTAGCAAAGAAAAAAATGCCAGCCAAAAAGAAAGTTTCCCGCAAAACCGCAAAAAAGAAAGTTGCAAAAAAAGCTAAAAAGACCAGCAGGCCTAAGACCAAAAAGAAGTTAGTAAAAAAGAAAATCGCAAAAAAATCCTCGCCCGCAAAAAAAGTTAAAAAAATTTCAAAGAAATCACTTTCAAAAGCAGCATCGAAGAAAAAAGCTGTTTCCAGCAATAAAGCAGAGGTTTCAAAATCAATTAAACGTTCCCAAGCCCTTCCAAAACTTGGACCCGAAACCTTGAAAATAAAAGAACGGTTACTTGGAAAAAGGAGTGACCTGTTAAAGTTAATTCAGTCTTCAAAATCGTTGGAAAGGGATGTTGGAGATTTGACCTTCAGCAACGAAATTGATCTTGCCTCCAGTCTGGAGGGTAGAGAAATGGTTTTTCAACTTACTAGCCGTGACCGCAATGAATTAAGGCTGATTGAAGATGCCGTTTTTAGAATTAACGAAGGGACTTATGGAGCGTGTGAATCTTGTGAAAAGAAAATAAGCTTAAAGCGATTACAAATTATGCCTCTTACTTCATTATGTATTGAATGCCAAGAAGCCTCTGAAAATTTATAGCCGCTTTTTTAACTTCCGTGGCATTTTTTATATTTTTTACCACTTCCGCAAGGACAAGGCTCGTTTCTCCCTACTTTTTCCTCTTCACGACGAATAGTTGCTGGTTTGCCTGATCCCTCAACATCTCCTCGATGTTCTACCATTTGCTTTGGCTGATTAATAATATCATCATCATCGAACTCATTTTCCTGACGTATTTGAACCTTAAATAGGTATTCTGTAATTTCCTCTTTGACTCTCGACATCATCTCGCTGAAAAGAGTAAAACCTTCTTTTTTATACTCTGTCAGAGGGTTTTTTTGAGCATAACCACGAAGACCAATACCCTCTTTTAAATGGTCCATCCCTAACAAGTGGTCTTTCCAAAGAGCATCCAAAACCTGAAGCATAATGAGTCTCTCTTGATGTCTCATTGCAGCAGGATCAATTTCCAATTCTTCTACAATACCTTTTTCTTTTAATTCATAAGTATCACATACAGTTTGGATAATAGACTCATAGAGTTTTTCCCCGTTGCAGTGTTCCAACTCTAGTGTTTTATTTCCCTGTAACTCTAGCTCCCCGTCATTAATTTTTTTTATATGAACCCCAAATTGTCGTTCAAGGAAATCATTCAAAGATTCGATATCCCACTCTTCGGGATAAACTTTTTCATGGGCTATTTCCGAAACGATTTCATCCACTAATTCATCAGCCATATCAAGAAGAGTTTCTTTTGGATTTTCTCCCCCAATAATTTCCCTTCGGAGGGAATACAGAACTTCCCTTTGACGATTCATCACATCATCATATTCCAAAACATGCTTTCTAATATCAAAATTATGAGCTTCTACTTTTCTTTGGGCATTCGCAACTGCTTTGGAAACCATCGTATGCTCTATAGGCTGGCCATTTTCCATTCCCAGCTTTGCCATGAGAGGAGAAATTTTTTCTGAACCAAAAATGCGTAGTAAATCATCTTCCAGGCAAAGATAAAACCTTGAAGAACCCTTATCTCCCTGCCTACCTGATCGACCTCGCAACTGGTTATCAATACGCCTGCTCTCATGGCGTTCTGTCCCTAAAATATGAAGCCCGCCCAGTTCAGGAATTCCTTCTCCCAGAACAATATCAGTTCCCCTACCTGCCATGTTGGTCGCTATGGTTACAGCATAGGGTTGTCCTGCTTGAGAAATAATTTCCGCTTCCTGTTCATGGTGTTTAGCATTTAGCACATTGTGTTTAATCCCACACTTTTTCAGTTTTTTACTTAAAAGTTCTGACTTTTCAATAGATATGGTACCCACCAGAACGGGCCTGCCAATTTTATTTAACTCCTCGACCTCTTCGATTACAGCATCAAATTTTTCTTTTTCAGTTCTATAGATTACATCCGGACAGTCTTCTCGAATCATTGGCCGATTTGTAGGCACTACCACTACTTCTAGTTTATAAATAGACATAAACTCTTCTGCTTCCGTATCTGCGGTTCCAGTCATTCCAGCAAGCTTTTTATACATACGAAAATAATTTTGAAACGTGATACTAGCCAGAGTTTGATTTTCATTTTCTATTTTGACACCTTCTTTGGCCTCTAATGCTTGATGCAAGCCATCGCTATATCTCCTACCATTCATCATTCGTCCGGTAAATTCATCGATTATGATTACCTCTCCATCTCGGACAACATAGTCCACTTCGTTTTTAAAAATAGCGTGAGCTTTCACCGCCTGATTAAGACAATGTAAAGTTTCTATATTTAAAGGATCATAGAGGTTGTCAACATTTAATGCTTTTTCCATTTGGCTAACACCTTCTTCAGTAAGGGATGCCGTGCGGGCTTTTTCATCAACTTGATAGTGTTTTTCTTTTTTTAAATTTGGAACTAACTGATTTACCTTGTAATATTTGTCAGTGGACTCCTCGGCAGGCCCAGAGATGATCAATGGAGTTCTCGCTTCATCTATTAAGATATTGTCTACTTCATCGACAATTCCAAAGTTCAAGTCTCTTTGTACCATTTGCTCTTTAGAAAATTTCATATTGTCACGTAAGTAATCAAAACCAAATTCGTTATTGGTTCCATAGAGCACATCACAGTCGTAAGCAGCCTTTCTTTCTTCCTCGGGTATATCGTGATAAATCATACCCACGGAAAGTCCTAAAAATTTATAAATGGTTCCCATCCATTCACTATCTCGTGTGGCCAAATAATCATTTACGGTAACAACATGGACTCCCTTTCCTTCCAACGCATTAAGGTAAACTGGCAAGGTTGCCATCAAGGTTTTTCCTTCACCAGTTTTCATCTCAGCTATTTTCCCTTCATGCAAGACAATTCCGCCAATTAATTGCGAGTCAAAATGTCTCATTTCTAAAGTTCGCCAGCTTGCCTCTCTAACCACGGCAAAGGCCTCCGGCAGAATATGATCCAGAGTCTCCCCTTTAGAGATCCGACCTTTAAACTCCCGAGTTTTACCTTTCAACTCTTCATCCGAAAGAGATTTTATCTCTCCTTCTAAACCATTAATCAAATCCACGTTGACTTGAATACGTTTTATCTCCCGATCATTTCGGGTCCCGACAATTTTTTTTATGAGCCCAAATACCATTACAATTAAAACCTGGAAATATTTAACAAAATGGGATTAACGAAATTCCGTAAAAATAAAAACAGCAAATACTCTTAAATTTAGATTTATGAAAAAAACGAGTGAGGGAGGAAATATAACAAAATGAAATTTCAATCCATTGACTATAACGGGATCGAATTAGTCTTCAAGGATATAGTTCTTAGGGCTGACAGGAACGCCATGCAAAAGAACTTCATAATGAACATGAGGCCCCGTACTCCTTCCCGTATTACCAACAAGAGCAATCACCTGCCCGCGCTTCACGCGATCTCCGACTTTTACCAAATGCTTGGAATTATGCCCATACCGCGTCATCACTCCATATCCATGATCGACTTCTACCACATTACCGTATCCATATTCTCTGCCTTCTACCACAACTTCACCATCAGCAGTGGCCCTTATATTAGAACCAGCGCGTGCAGCTATGTCCCAGCCTTCATGCTTTTCACGCAACCCGGTGAAAGGTGATTTGCGGAATCCGAATCCAGATGTTACCCAACCTCGAGTAGGCCAAATTGAGGGTGTTGAAGAAAGTAGTGATTTTTGATTTTTAAAAAAATTATCCAGCTCCTGAAAACTGATGCTTTGAATTTTTGCTTGTTTATCCAAATGACCCAGACGATTGGATAAACGCCCAACCATGTTTGCGGCACCACGACTCATTGAGGTGTTGAGACTGCTTGTTGTCAATCCAAACGGACCGCCCAAGCCCCAATTCTTTTCTACTGATTTTGGAGAGTTTTCTAGTGCCGTAATAACTCGAAGTTTTTTCTCAAAACGTTCGAGTCGCGCCATCTCGGTTTCAAAATTCTTAACTTGATGTGAGAATTTTTCTACCTGAATTTTTCTTATTTTAGATTCCTTACGAAGCTTCGCCAGTTCCGCCTCATTTTCCCGCACCTCAAAATATTGCTGCGCAAAATAAAAAGAAGTGCCAAGAAAAGTAACAAGAATTACTCCTGTTAAAATAAAACCAACCTTAGCAAACTTCTTGGGAATGCGGAATTTTTTTGGGGAAGACACAGCCCCCGGGAATACAACTACCGTAAAATCGTCTTTTTGCACCCTAGCTCCTTAATCAGAATTCTAAACCAATAAAACGAACTAATCGTAGCTCTTAAAGCCCTTAATTGTCAACTGTTGAATCAAGCTTGCACTTACAAATCGCATTCTACTGAGGTTAATTTACAAACTTGCCTTTCATTTCAAATTAAAAACCTAACATCAATGTATATTCTTCACCCTATCGCGAGCTTGAATATGATTGGGGTTTATCGCTAGTACTTTAGCAAAATAATCCTGTGCCTTTTTGAGGTCTCCTTTTTCTTCATGAAGAAGCCCCAAACTAAATAAAGCCGGCACCTGCCCTTTAACATCCTCTATCTCCTGATAAATCTTTAGCATATCTTCAAAACCAAGAATCGCGTTATCCAAATCTCCTTCGGAATACGAACGAAATGCCTTCTGTCGGATAACCCGAACAAGAGTTTTTCCATAAGCCCAGGCAAGCTTATTAGAATCTTTTTTCAACAAACCTTTATATTCATCCCTGAAACGATTCGGTTCACCCATTTCCTGATAAATTTTATGCAAGTTCCAAATAAAAATAGGTTCGTTTGAATCGGCTTTTATCGCTCTTTGTACTTTTTCAATGGCAGTCTCATATTCTTTTTTTTCTGAATCAATGGCTCCCCAGTTATTCCAAGCCAGGCCATTTTCAGAATTCAATTGAACCGCTCTCTCAAAGTGCGTCGCAGCCTTTTGATAATACGACTTAAGATAGTTTAAATAACCTATGGCATACCAGATATGCGAAGACTCTTCATGGGAGTCTTGGTAATCTTGAAAAAATTTTTCTGCCCTATCTAAACTACTTAGCGCTTTCCAGGATTTCAACATAGTTCGAAACACATAGCTCGTTTCCCCTTCTGACTTTAGTGCAATTTTAAGTTTTTCTATAGCTTCTTCATAACGTCCCCTCGCAAAAAGAATTTCTGCTTCATCTTTTGAAGACAGATTAAATTTTTCATACCCAGGATGAACTTGGGCAAAAATCGGGGACGGGTTTGCTACAATACTTAAAAATAAAAGGAAGAATGTTCCGGCCATTATAGTGCTCGTTTAGGTAAAAAAATGTTAAATCAAAAACTATCGAAGTCATTAGCGTTTTCGGGGGGTCCATCATCCCGTTTCGCCCGATCAAAGAAACGCGTAAACTGGCTTTCAAAATGTAACTGAACATCACCAATAGGACCATTTCGTTGTTTTCGAACCAAAATTTCAGTTTTTCCAGGATCGTCTGTTTCCGGGTTATGCACAACCTCCCGATAAATAAACATAACCACATCAGCATCTTGCTCTATAGA
>CAZMXD010000103.1:0-7118 GCA_964570185.1 uncultured Nitrospina sp.
GAAATGCTTCCCGAAATCCCAAAATCAGCCCCGATTAGCGTGACCGCTCCACCTGCCGTAATGGTCTTTCCTGAGCCAATATTAATTGCGCCTGTTCCATCTGCAGCACCTGAACTACTGTGTGGAGAATCCGCTTCCAGATGAAGTGTACCGCTTCCATCCAAAGTAAGGTTTGCATTGACATTGATAGCACCACCGCTCTGCATCACAAGATTGACATTAGAACTACCTGTGGCTGTCGCCAAAACAAAATTATTAATTACTGATATAGAATCTGTAGCTTGCAAAATTATAGTTGAGCCTGCAGAAATTCCTGAAAAACTTCCACTCGCGTCGGGGTTAAGTACTGTCGCGGCAGCAGAGTCTTCTGAGAAAAGTTCCGCAATATTACTGCCGGCGGTAAACCCCGTAGAGTTCGAATCAACGCCCGATAAAAGCGTGATACTTGCCGGGTCCAGGAGCACGCTTCCTGCTTCACCATTTATTGCAGCCACATCAACACTGCCCGCAAAATCGAGATATTTTTTTCCTGAAGTTTCTACGAAACCGCCGTCACCACGTTGCAACCCGCCCACAGCGGAAATACCACCATAAAAATAAGTCGCATCATCCGCCCAAAGGATGACCTTACCGCCATCACCGGAGCTCAATGCATCAGCTGTTACGAATGCCGTCGAATGAAAATAAGTTTTTTCTGCATTGGGTACCATTCCGTTACCCTGGTAGTCTCCACCTATAAGAACTGTACCACCACCAAGGTCACCCGAAACATCAATGAATGCATTTTCATTTAGGCCTACCCATTCACCCAGGACCTGTGCCTCCCCACCTGTTTGACCTGTCCCCTTACCAGAGACATCGAGGGTACCATTGACACTGACAAGACCTTCATCGCCACCATATAAAATAATTTCTCCATTCTCCTGCACAGCTGTTTTAGCTTCAATCAGGCCATCCATATTGATGACTTGATCAACGATATCTCTCGCGGCGCTTACTCCAAGAAAAACCTTACCTCCATTGGCATGAATAGACCCGCCATTTTTAATCAATGACGAGACCGGCCGACCATCGGGTCCGATCACCTGGCCCAGCACCTTGCTATCTACCCCCAGACTGATTAGTTTGTCGCCATATAAATCAAGAGTGAAAGTTTTACCCGAGGCAAGGGATACTTGCCCGAGTTGCGCATTGATAACTCCGGAGTTTTCGACACCCGGAGCCACAAACGCAAGCAATCCGCCCTGGGCGACATTGATCGATCCTCTGTTAACAATGGCGCGATTGAGACTTGACGGAATATCAAATTTGTAATTACCCGCCATGAAATCGCTGTTACTGATATTACTGGTGGTGGCAACCAGCCCTCCCACGTCAATTTTTGAATTGGCGCCAAACAAAATTCCATTGGGGTTTAGCAACATTAAGTTTCCGTTGGAGCTTAAAGTTCCAAATATTTCCGAACCAATTCCACCTGTTACCCGGCTGAGGTTGAATGAATCCGAGGAAGGCATCTGAAAATGGGTGGCTTCATTAGCCTGAATGTTAAACGTCTTCCAGTCAATAATGGCTTTGTTGGTGGATTGAATGACGTTGAGGGTATTCGGGCTTACCTGATCAAAAGTAACGGAACCCGCTTGCACCGCCGGATCTTTAGGCAAAGCAAAAGCAAAAGAGGGGAATATGGCAATCCACGCGGCAAAGACGCAGATGATATGTTTCCGCAAATTGCCGCGCGAATTAATTCTGTTCAATTTTGATAAGTGCCTCAAGCTCGCCCTCTTCTCCAATTTCTTTCTGGTTGATTGGAATTTCCAAAATTTAAAGCAAACCAGCTCATTGAAAATTTTAAAATCATTTCTCGGCCTGTCCTTATAACTTCATTTGGACTTTGCCCTGCTTTGTTTCGGCAAAGGTATTTAAATCGGCTTTTTTATTTTTTTCAAGCCATAAAAACCGCCGTATTTCCCAAATTAAACCTTATTTTCAAATTACCCGGCAACCTTATTTAATAACGCGCGTTTAGACTGAAGAAAAACCTTGGGTCGTTATCCCCTTCCGCATCGACATCTCCCGACATAGGAAGTCCAACTTCGATATAACCTGATAACCATTCATTGATATTGGCTCTCAAACCCAGACCCGAAGCGGTCAGCGAACTCGAATCATCCTGAACAGCCGTCTTATTTCGAAGCGCGATCGTTCCGTGATCAAAATATAAGTAATACTGAAAACTTCTTAAATAAAGCCAATGTGCTTTAATTCCCTTTTGCAATTCGAATTTAAAAGCGATACCGTGGTCGCCCGTAACTTCGGATGGATCATAGGCTCTTACGTACTGCGGACCACCCAACCCAAATTCTTCTGAAGACAAAAGCGCATCAAATGCGTATTGCCAACTGATCCCCGTCAAAAGGGACCAACCTAATCCTAATTCCTGGAGACGTAAAATATCCCCTGATAGTTTTGTAAAATCGCTTCGTCCGTCAGCTCGCGAAAGCTTTGGGCCGCCGGGATCCGACGCGTCCATAAAATTAATGCCTTTGGACAAGTCCAGGCTAAACAGGTTGACCCCTCGAAAGCGATCGACAAAATCATACGCCATCCCAAAATTTAAAACTCGTAACCGGTCATCTGTTATATTTTCATTCAATAAATCGGTTTTGGAATTTCTACTTGTAAAGCCAAGGTAACCTCTCAGGTTTTTTCCTCTTGAACGGATAAAAGGATGCGACAACCGGATCGTAAAGGTGTTCGAATTTCCTTTCACCTCAAATTGTTTTAGCGAGGAACCCGGTTCCGATTTACTGAAAGAACCCGACATGAAAAGTTTGGTTCCTTCCGATGAAACGGGAATCTCGCCAAAACCGTTGAAGAAAAATAATTCGTCCGGATTGCTCGTAAGGATTCCCTGTACCCCAAAACGATCATAGAAACCCAGTTTAGAGTTGATGTTTGCGCCACTCCTCATTTGAATCGGACCGTTAAATTTTGAACCACGGTTGTCAATCCCGGCGTTCGCATCCATATCCTTGTGCTTCAAGGTGAGAAGAAGTTCGGACGCGCCGGGCTCACTTTTCGAAGGGACCAAAACGGACTCAACTGAAACCCCGGGCAAATCATCAATCAACAGTAAATAACGTTCCAAATCTTTCGCTTTTAACGGGCTTGAACGAAGCAGAGCTTTGCCATAACTTTTCAGAAAAACCTTTGATCCTTTAACTGGACCGCGAATTTTTAGGTTACCGATATATCCTTCCACAATTTGTATGGTCACCACACCATTTTTAATCTTTTGCGGAACTACAATAGCTCTGGACAACAAATAACCGTCGTTACGGTATTTGGTAGTAATTTTTTCAGCAAAACGGTAAATGAGTGCCAGCGAGACCTTTTTGTCAATAAACCTTTTTTGCCACCTTCGAAAGGCGCCGTGTGAATAAACCGTGGAACCTTTAACCTCGATTTTTTTCAATATGAAACGGATTTTCTTTAAATCTGCGGGCGGCCTATAGGATTTAGTTTCAGGAACCTCCGGTTCCATCACCGACCCCGGAATCTTTGGTTGCTCAAATCTTTTATCCAGTCTTTGCGGTTCCGCGGCGGAAGGCACGGTTTGCGCCCGGCACAAATCGGACAGCAGTACTGCCCCAGTAAATACCCACAACACAAAAAAATCGGCCAACCAGCCCCGGCGGACTTTAAATTTTAATCCTTTAAAATTCAATATTTTACCGATCATTTTTATCTCTCGGATCGGAACCGAGGCGGATCTTTAGCATTCCACCTTTCCTCCCCCAGGGCAGTAAACATTAAAAACAAAACGCGTTATTTGACACAATTTAGTGCCTACCCTAACGGCAAAAGATAGCTAAATCTTTAATTTGTAATGGTTTATTGGCTATTTTTGATTTGGTTAATTTACCGGAAAATCAATTAAGGGGGGGGCGAGTTTATCCAACCTTTGGAGGAAAGCTTGCGCGGATTCTGGGATCTTTACGCTTTTATGACCGGATAATAGAACCCGGTTGTTGACCCTTTGCCGGTAAAACTCGCGGTTGGCTTTATTGTCCGAATTAATAACAGTACCTTCCAGGGACAGGCCGGCGAACAATCCCTTGATATTAGAATAGGCATAAATATCTTTGTTAAGCAGAATTTTCTGCAAATTCAAATCGACTTTTTTTCCCAAGGGACCAATCGCCAGCTCCGGGCCCGCTCCCAGATCAAATTGGGTTTTAAACAACTCTCTCAATCCTTTTTTGGTAACGACGACTAAAACAATTTCCGCCTTCTGAATTCCAACTTGAAATCCGTAGCTGGCCTGGCGGGATTTGATGAAGGCAGGCGGATTCCATTTTCCGGTTTTCGGTGAGCGAACGACAACTACTCCTTTTCCCACACGGGCTCCGGCTATTATCGCGGCTTTATACAAATTAGGGAACACAACAAAAGCCTTGGCATGACTCAAAAGTTCTTCGGGAATTCGATGCCCGTCGGCATTGATCAATGACTCAATGGACTGTTCCGAGTCCAGCAACAAATCCGTATATCGAAACGGGTTTGGGTCTTTTAAGGCATCGGTTATCGGGTTTGATGAACAAGCAAATAAAAATAAAACTGATACCAGAGAAACTATTTTCATGTTAACGACATGCAATAAAATTTTTAAATAAAACAGGTTAAAAATTTACGGGAAAAAGTTTCGGAAATGAAATTTTAACTTTCCCAATATCAACCGCACCCTGTTTTAGGAAGAAGTCTGTAAGGTTTATTTTTTGGGAAGCGGTTTATCTCTGTAACGCGAACGGTCTCTATACTTTGGAAACGGAAGATTGATATTGGCGATGATTCGATTTTCCAAGGTTTTTTTGAAACCTCCTGTTTTCAATGTTTGATAGTTTTGGCCCGAAACCCGATACATTCTCCATGTGGGTTTTCGGAGTCTTAAAGGATCGTTTGAGTAAACAACCCCATTAATTCTAAACAAACGCCAGTAAAATTTTTTGGCCGTAGCAAAAACTTGTCCCTCGGTTATACCTTTCGAGTCTTGGTATTTAAAATGCAGATACTTTCCGGGCTCGACCTTTTTCATGACAGTTTTAAAAAGGGGCGCTAATTTAGCGGCTGTGGAGCTTGAAAACACGGGCCTGGGTCTTCTGGCTGAAATAATATTTTGATGATATAGAGAAAGCAGATGGTTCCGTATATTTTTTTCGGAAACAATAATAGGATACCTGAACTTAATGCCCCTCACATCATCCAAGAGGTTAAGGCTGCGGAACATAATTGTTAACCCGTCCTTGGAATAACTTCTTTGCTCCTTAAATACCGCGCAAGCCCCCATGAAAAAAACCAAGGAAAGGCAAAATAATTTCAGAATTAAAATATGTCGCGCTTTCATGAGAGTCTCGAAAGTAACAATTTAAAAATAAAATCCCGGTTTTAATTCACTGTGGTTCATAAAATATAGAAGACCTGATTATGCTTGTATTTTACTATGGGTGATTCAAGTGGCAAGGTAAACTTGCGGAGAGGCGGGAGTTTACGAATGGAAGGAAAGGAAAAGCAAACGGGGGCCAGGTCTTGAATTGAAATTCAAGACCTGACTAAAACTCTGGAGGAGACCCCGCGCATATTAATCCCTGGGGTTAGAGACTAATTTCTATACCACCCATCATTGAGAAAGGAGCACCAGGTCGCGGACCATGGGGCTGCCTGGACACGATGTACTCTTCCTGTGTTATGTTTCTAAAGTTTGTAAAGAGTCGCATCTTATCGCTCCACTGGTAGCCAACAGACGCGTCCATTACTAACCTTGAATCGATTTTACCCTTCCGAGCGTTAGCATCTGGCCCCATGCCCGTGTTTCTGCCATCCGCGAATGACTCTGAAATCCAGCTGGCATCAATATTGGCCGACGTTTTTTTATAAATCCAACCTAAACCAAATGCGATCTGCATCTCGGGGATATAAGGAACTTGTTTGCCCTTAGATGCCCCCGAAAATATTGATTCCAAATCATCAGAACCAATATCGTCTTGGAATTCCGCATTTGTGTAGGTCATCGAAGCATAGAAGGGAAGTTGATAGGACCAACCCTTGTGCAGGCCGCGGTCATAATTAAACTGGGCTTCGATACCCATGGAATGGACTTCACCAGCGTTTGTGGTGGTACCATTTCCAGATCCGCCGACTGAATCAGGGACTATGATATCGTCGATTTGCGTAAAAAACGCGGTAATTTCCGAGGCCCACGCCTTTTTGGCATTTTTGTAACGTGTACCCAACTCAAAGGCAACGCTTTTTTCTTGCCGTATAATATTATTAATTCCGCCTCGAGGGTCTGGAGGAGAGAAACCTGTGTGGACTCCGCCGAACCAGGTTAGGCTCCGGCCGTCAACATCATAAACGTCATACTTTAAGCTTCCGCCACCGACCACGACAGCGTAGTCATGGTCTCTCTCGACCACACCTGATTTACCGCACTCTCCATCACAAAATCCGGCCATAATCCATTCGGTGCGAATTCCCGGGGTAAACGTCCACTTTCCGAAACTCATGGCGTCGTTGACGTTCACGGCTAGAGCATCCGTATATTGGGTGCGGTCTCCGGCAGAACCTCTTGCCCCAACCACAACTCCGCTTATACCGCCGCCAGCTACTTGCGTAAAAGTTTCGCGCCATTGCATCCGTCGGATTTGGTCATAATGGTAACGCACATTAAAATCCAAATTGTGCTTGGTAGTTCCTGTTACGAATTTATGATTCAGATTACTCTGAATTCCCCAGCTGTAGTAAGTTCGATTGTTGTTCTTAAGTCTAAAGGTACAAGCGGAGTTTCCTACTAAGCACTCGTAGGCAGCACCACCCGGGCCCTGACTCATGGCAACACTCTGGTTCGTGCTTGCTACATCATCGAGTTTCTGCCAGTTTCGATTAAATGCATTTCCATACAATGTGGTAACCAAGCTTGTATTGTTGTTAAGTTCCATGAAGTGGCGTAAATATGTTCGGGACTGGGTCGCCTCGATTTCATCAAATCGTGACGCCGAGTATCGCCGAAAGGGGTTAGCTCGGAAATCATCGTCCCTCAGACCCGTATAAGTTTCGTTGGC
>CAZMXD010000104.1:0-7022 GCA_964570185.1 uncultured Nitrospina sp.
AAACCTGGATCTCTAATTGGTATGCGCGAAAAGATTACTCTGACCAGTTGGTTGAGGACATAAATCTGAGAAAGTATATTTTTAAGACACTTGCTCACGCAGGTATCTCGCGGGTCGATATTGAGCGATCCGCAAATCGTGTGAGGATTAATATACATACGGCGCGCCCAGGGATCATTATTGGCAAAAAAGGTCTGGAAGTTGATCGTCTTAAGGAGGAATTGCAGAAAGTCATGGCTGGCAAGCAGGTGAACCTCAATATTAAAGAAGTAAGACGAGCTGAGTTAGATGCCACTTTAATCGGTCAGAATATTGCTTTGCAGTTAGAGAAACGGGTTTCTTTTCGCCGCGCCATGAAGAAGAGTGTCGTATCAGCACTTAGATTTGGTGCCAAGGGAATAAAGGTTAGAGTCTCGGGAAGACTGGGCGGTGCAGAAATAGCCCGCAGTGAATGGTATCGCGAAGGTCAAGTTCCTTTGCACACGCTTCGGGCAGATATTGATTATGGAACGGCTATTTCAAGTACCACTTTTGGAATTATTGGTGTGAAGGTTTGGGTTTATAAGGGTGAGATTCTTCCGAGTAAAACAGTGGAAAAACCAGAAGGGTTTGAGGCGGCTCAACCTACGGAAAAAATAACGGCCAAAAAATAAGAGCCGATGGTTAAAAATTACCTGATAAAAAGAATTGCTGGCATTCAAATTAAATTTGTTTATTGGAGATAACGCATCATGTTAATGCCTAAAAGGGTTAAATATAGAAAGCGACACAAAGGTAAGATGCGTGGAACTGCTTATCGCGGCGGGGCAGTTAGCTTTGGTAGTTTCGGTCTGCAAGCAACTGAGTGCGGGCGTATTACCAATCGACAGATTGAAGCGGCCCGAATTGCTATGACGCGTCATGTTAAAAGGGGTGGAAAAATATGGTTGCGAGTTTTTCCTGACAAGCCAGTTTCGAAGAAACCTCTTGAAACCCGAATGGGTAAGGGCAAGGGAAATCCCGAATTTTGGGTAGCTGTTATAAAGCCCGGTCGTATGCTTTACGAAATGGATGGTGTTCCGGAGTCGATTGCTAAAGAAGCATTTCGTCTTGCGGGGCATAAATTGTCGGTAGCAACAAGATTTGTTGCAAAATAATTGAGCGGTGAATAGGTTATGAAAGCACAAGAAATTAGAGATCTTTCTGAAAAAGAACGGAAGGAAAAGGCAACAGATCTTGGTCAGGAAATCTTTAACCTAAGGTTTCAATTGGCGACAGGAAAAATTGAAAACCCGAGTCGACTCAAAAGTCTTCGACGGGATATTGCGAGAATTAAAACTATTCAGAGGGAAGTGGGAGATGGGCCTCCCCAGCTGGCCGCAGATAAAAAGGAAGAAAAGAAATAACGTTAAAGGGCAAAAATTACCCTTAAAACCAAACTAAACAGGAAACGCCTTTGGAAAAGACTGCAAAAAGAAAGACTCTGCAAGGCCATGTCGTAAGCAGTAAAATGGACAAGACGGTGGTCGTAAAAGTGGAACGAAAGTACATGCATCCGAAGTTTAAAAAGGTTGTAAAAAGCACCCGTAAGTATAGTGCGCATGATGAAAAAAATGAGTGTAGTCTTGGAGATTTTATCAGCATTGGGGAAACACGGCCATTGAGTAAAACCAAACGTTGGAGGATCTTGGAAGTAATTAAGAAAGGTGTAGAAGAAGGTAGATTGTCATGATTCAGTTGAGAACAGTTTTGGACGTTGCGGACAACTCGGGAGCCAAAGTAGTACAGTGTATTAAGGTGCTGGGTGGATCCCGCCGCCGGTATGCTCGGATTGGTGACGTGATAGTTGTTGCCGTAAAAGAGGTGGACCCGCAAAGTAGTCTTAAAAAGGGTGAGGTGAAGAAGGCAGTGGTGGTGCGCACACGAAAAGAAATACGAAGATCTAATGGAACCTACATCAAATTTGATAATAATGCAGCGGTTTTGATTGGGGAGGGAAAAGACCCGGTGGGGACTCGCATTTTTGGTCCTGTTGCCAGGGAGTTGCGTGCGAAACGCTATATGAAAATACTTTCGCTGGCTCCAGAGGTGCTTTGATGAAAAAAGCTGTTTACAAATTGCATCTTAAAAAAGACGATATTGTTGAAGTAATTGCAGGAAAAGAAAAGGGCAAAAAGGGGAAAATACTGGCAATTTTCCCGACGCAAGAGCGGGTAACGGTTGAAAAATTGAATATGGTGAAGCGTCATACCAAGGGTGATGGAAAATCTAGGCAATCCGCTATTATTGAGAAAGAGGGTAAAATTCATATTTCTAACTTACTTTTGGTTAGTGACAAGGTAGGAAAAGGAGTGCGAACAAAATTAAAAAAACTGGCAGATGGTAAACGTGTTCGCGTTTGCTCCAAGACTGGTGAAGTGTTGGATAAGGTATAAAAAGTAATGGCCAACTTTAAAAAAGATTATAACGGCAAGTACAAGGCGGCTATTCAGAAAGATCTTAGCCTAACTAATGTGATGGAAATTCCCAGGATGGAGAAGATCACCGTAAATATGGGATTGGGCGAAGCGCTGCAAAATTCTAAACTGATAGAATCAGGAATAGAACAGTTGAAAGTTATATCGGGTCAAATGCCCGTGGTGACAAGGGCAAAGAAGTCAATCTCCAATTTTAAATTACGTGAAGGGGTTCAGATCGGGCTTAAAGTTACAATGCGGGGTAACCGTATGTATGAATTTTGGGAGAGGCTGGTTTGTTTTGCGCTTCCCAGGGTGCGCGATTTTAAAGGCTTGTCCCCGAAAGCGTTTGATGGGCGTGGAAATTATACGATAGGATTGAAGGAGCAGTTGATCTTCCCTGAAATCAATTTCGATAAGATAGAGAAGATCAAGGGAATGAATATCACTATAACGACCAGTGCTAAAAATGACGAACAGGGCAGATGCTTGCTGACCCATATGGGGCTTCCCCTAAGAAAGTAAAGGCATGGCAAGAAAATCATTAGTTGCTAAACAAAAAAGACAACCAAAATTTGAAGTGCGTGGATATAACCGGTGCAACATATGTGGACGGCCGAGAGCCTTTCTCAGGAAATTCGGTATGTGTCGCATTTGTTTTCGTGAGAGAGCCTTGCGCGGAGAAATTCCAGGCGTAACAAAGGCCAGTTGGTAATTAGAATAATTTTTTTGGAGTACTGTTGAATAATGATGACCGATCCTATAGCCGATTTGTTCACCCGTATCCGTAACGGGCAGATGGTGCGACACCCTAGGGTGGATGTGCCTGGTTCTAAAATGAAATCGCGAATTGTGGAAATTTTAAAAGCAGAAGGTTATATCAAAAATTTTCGCTATTACGAGGATGGCAAGCAAGGGATTCTCAGGGTTTATTTGAAATACCAAAATGAAGAACCAGTTATCCGCGGTATTAAAAGAATTAGTAAGCCAGGGAGGAGACATTATGTGAATCGTGACACTATCCCAAAAGTTCTAAATGGGTTGGGTGTAGCGATTGTTTCGACTTCAACTGGTATTTTCACCGATGCTCAATGCCGGGAAAAAGGTGTTGGCGGAGAAGTCATAGGACATGTCTGGTAGGGTTTGAGTCTTTGTTTTTAAGGGATGTAATTAAAATCTGGGCTGACCCCAGAAGTAATGGAAAATAAGAAATGTCTCGAGTAGGTAAAAAACCAATTCCAATTCCATCAAGTGTGGAATTCAAAGTCGATGGTTCGAAGGTCGATGTTAAGGGACCTAAGGGACAGTTAGTACGTAATATGCATCCAAATATGAAAATTGAATTTAAAGACAATGAGGTAACGGTTACCCGTCCATCAGATGGCCGATTGGATCGGTCTTTACATGGTCTTACCCGAACTTTAATTAATAATATGGTTTTGGGAGTCTCCGCTGGTTACTCAAAACAGCTTAATATTGTTGGTGTTGGTTATAAGGTTGCTTTGAAAGGTAAAGACTTAGATTTAAATTTGGGGTTTTCACATGCCATAAATTACCCTGCTCCAAAAGGTATCGAGTTTGAGGTAGATGGCAAAAAGAATACCGTAATTATTAAAGGAATCAATAAAGAATTAGTGGGTCAAACTGCTGCTGAGATTCGCGGTTTCCGCCCGCCCGAGCCTTATAAGGGAAAAGGTGTAATGTATTCGACAGAGAAGATTATTCGCAAAGCAGGTAAGGCTGCGGTAGGAAAAGGAACATAAAATGAAAACTTTAGAACGAGAACGGCTTCGTCTGAGCAGGAAAAAAAGAATTAAACTAAAGGTACAAAAGCAAAAAAATCGTCCTCGTTTAACAGTTTACCGAAGTAGTAAGCATATTTATGCGCAAATCGTGGATGATAACGACGGCAAAACCTTAGTTTCAAGTTCTTCTTTAACAAAAGGATTTAAAGAACAAATGAAAAATGGTGGTAATTTGAAAGCAGCTTCTTTGGTGGGTGCTTTGATTGGTGAGCAGGCTGCTGCTAGAGGAATTAAAGAAGTCTATTGCGATAGAAACGGATTTCATTATACCGGTCGGGTAAAAGCCCTTGCCGATGCAGTCCGGGAAAAAGGCATTAAATTTTAATCTAAATTTGCAGGAGATAGGTTTGCGACAAAACCAAACAGAAAACCCAACAGAGTTTGTTGATAAAGTCGTCAAGATAAACCGTGTCGCCAAAGTTGTAAAGGGTGGTCGTCGATTCAGCTTCAGTGCATTAGTTGTAGTCGGTAACCGTGATGGCAAGGTTGGTTGGGGATTGGGAAAGGCCAATGAAGTTCCTGAAGCGATTCGGAAAGGCGTTGAAAAAGCCAAAAAAAGTTTAGTTCCAGTCAGCCTTGAAGGCTCATCAATACCCCATGAGGTAATAGGTGTTTATGGTTCAGGCAGGGTAATGCTGAAACCTGCATCAAGGGGAACAGGACTGATTGCTGGTGGAGCCGTTCGTGCTGTTTTAGAGGCGGTAGGAGTTCGCGATATTCTTACGAAATGTCTTCGCACTAATAACCCCCATAATGTTGTTAAAGCCACAATTCAGGGACTAATGGATCTCCGAAGCGCAAAAGATTGCTCTAAGGCAAGAGGAAAACAAGTAGGTTAAGCAAGGAATAGATATGTTGCAATTATCGTATTTAAAAGGTGCGGTTAGTCAAAAGAAAAACAGAAAACGGATTGGCCGAGGGATTGGTTCTGGGACAGGAAAGACTTCTGGTAAAGGTCAGAAGGGGCAGAACTGTCGGTCTGGGGGAGGTGTTCGCCCTTGGTTTGAGGGTGGTCAAATGCCGCTTCAAAGGAGGTTGCCTAAGCGTGGTTTTACGAATATTTTTAAAAAATATTATGAGATCGTAAATGTCGAACAACTTACTAAATGTACCGGAAGTGACCCGATTACCCCTGAAATAATGAAAGAAAAAGGATTGATAAAAACAATCGGAGCTGTAAAAATTCTTGGAGCGGGTGAATTAAAAGAATCACTAAACGTACATGCGCATAAGTTCAGTGGATCGGCCCAGGCAAAAATTGAAAAGTCCGGGGGAAAGGTTGTAAACCTCTAAATGGCCGCAGAAAGTTTTGGTAATATATTTCGGGTCCCTGAGTTAAAAAAGAGAATTCTCTTTACGCTGGCGCTGTTGGTCGTTTACCGGATTGGTGCTCATATACCTACCCCGGGAATCAACTCTGTAGCTTTGGCGGAATTATTTGCCCGAGCACAGGGAACGATACTTGGTTTTTTTGACATGTTTTCCGGTGGAGCGTTAAGCCGGTTGACAATATTCGCACTGGGGATTATGCCCTATATCAGTGCGTCTATTATTTTACAGCTGATGACCATTGTTTCACCTTATTTGGCAAGGCTAAAGAAAGAGGGGGAGCAGGGACAGAAGAAAATTACTCAGTACACTCGTTATGGAACGGTGTTTCTTAGTACGATTCAAGGATCAGGAATTGCAGTTGGTTTAGAGGCAATGAAGAGTCCGGGCGGCAGCCCAATCGTTCCGGAACCTGGTTGGTCGTTTAGGTTGATGACAATTATTACTCTGACGGCTGGAACTTCTTTTTTGATGTGGTTGGGAGAGCAAATTACTGAACGGGGAATTGGTAATGGGATTTCGCTGATAATTTTTTCTGGAATTGTAGCGGGAACACCAGCGGCAATTTTTCAATCACTGGATTTGATGGGTACGGGTGAAATGTCTGTACTCGTTATGCTTTTTCTTCTGGTTTTAATGGTAGTGGTGGTTGGAGCGATTGTGTTCACGGAAGGAGGGCAACGTCGGATTCCCATACAATATGCAAAACGCGTAGTAGGAAGAAAAATGATGGGCGGGCAATCTACACATTTGCCTTTAAAAGTCAATACATCAGGAGTTATACCGCCGATTTTTGCTTCCTCTATAATAATGTTTCCGGCGACAATTGCTCAGTTTATTACGCACCCTTGGATGCAAACGGTATCAGCCATGCTCACACCAGGGACCTTTGTTTATAGTTTGATTTTTGTAGGTGCTATATTTTTCTTTTGTTACTTCTATACGGCGGTTATTTTTAATCCCGTTGATGTAGCTGACAATATGAAAAAGCATGGTGGTTATGTGCCGGGTATACGACCAGGAAGTAAAACTTCGGAGTACATCGATACGATTCTCTCTAGACTAACGTTTTACGGGGGTTTGTATTTGTCATTAGTATGTATTTTACCTGATTATTTGATAAAATACTTTAACATTCCGTTTTACTTTGGTGGGACTAGCTTGTTGATCGTAGTAGGGGTGTCATTGGATACTATGCAGCAAATAGAGTCTCACTTGGTTATGAGAAATTATGATGGTTTTGTGAAAAAGGGGCGTTTGAAAAGCCGAAGAGGCTAATTAATGCGATTGATTCTTTTAGGTCCGCCTGGGGCTGGAAAAGGGACCCAGGCCAAACTGCTGAAAGAAAAATTTCGAATACCGCAAATATCTACTGGGGATATTTTAAGGCAGGCTGTAAAGGATAATACCGATCTGGGTGTCAAGGCCGCATCCTTCATGGATGGAGGTCGAC
>CAZMXD010000105.1:0-6954 GCA_964570185.1 uncultured Nitrospina sp.
TGTGACAGAAAAACGCTCCCCTATGATTGATGTTGTATCTGGTGCGGGAATGGAAGAAATGGGAAATAATTTAAAAGATATGCTCGGCTCAATCATGCCCAACAAAACAAAAAAACGCAAACTCCAAGTTCCCGAAGCTTTCAAAGTACTCTGTCAGGAAGAAGCAGACAAGCTATTGGATGAAGATGCAATAATTCAGGAAGCATTGAAACGGGTCGAGCAAAATGGAATTGTCTTTATTGACGAAATAGATAAGATAACAGGCCGCTCTGCTCAAGGCACAAATGGTCCTGATGTATCGCGTGAAGGTGTGCAACGAGACTTATTGCCTATTGTCGAAGGTTCCTCTATAAACACTAAATACGGGATTGTAAAAACTGATCACATCCTTTTTGTTTCTGCGGGAGCATTTCATTCCTCTAAACCTTCCGACTTGATTCCTGAGTTCCAAGGGCGTTTTCCGATTCGAGTTGAACTGGATTCGCTCACAAAAGAAGACTTTATTCAAATTTTAACGGAACCAAAAAATGCTCTAGTCAAGCAATATACCGCCCTGCTAAAATCCGAAAATGTGCATTTAACTTTTAAGGAAGATGCCATTGATCAAATTGCGGAAATGTCTGCCCTTGTAAATTTGAGAACAGAAAATATTGGTGCGCGACGCCTACAAACCATTATGGAAAAATTTCTGGAGGATATTTCTTTCGATGCACCCGATCTTGAAGATAAAAATATTTCTATTGACGCATCTTATATTCGAGAAAAATTAAAAGACATTATTCAAGATGAAGATTTAAGTCGATACATCCTTTAAACCCTATCGTGAAAAAACTCATCCAAAAAGCCGAAATCTTGTTGGAGGCGCTGCCTTTCATCAAAAAATTCTATGGTCAAACTTTCGTTATTAAATACGGAGGTAATGCTATGGTCACAGAGAATTTGAAAAATAACTTTGCCCTAGATATTGTAATGATGAAATACATAGGCATCAATCCGGTCATCGTTCATGGAGGAGGTCCTCAAATCGACAAAACCTTAAAAGCGCTCGGCATAAAATCGCAATTTTTTGAAGGCCAGCGTGTCACTAATAAGGAAACTATTGATGTTGTAGAAATGGTATTAGGAGGAAAAGTTAATAAGGAAATTGTTTCTCTTATCAATCGGCACGGTGGTAATGCAGTCGGCATAACGGGAAAAGATGGAGATTTGATAATGGCAAAACGCCACAGCAAAGCTAAGAAACAATCACCAGAAATGAATCACCCGGAAATCATTGATCTTGGACTGGTCGGTGAAATCACCCAAGTGAATCCGCGGATCTTGGAAACACTTGACAAAAACGAATTCGTACCGGTAATCGCACCTATTGGCAAAGGAGAAAGCGGAGAAACTTTAAATATCAATGCGGACTTCGTTGCCTCAAAAATCGCCTCGGCACTTAAGGCTGAAAAACTTATTCTAATGACAGACACAGAAGGTATAAAAAATAAAACAGGCAAACTACGATCAGGTTTGACCAAAAAAGAAGTCGGAAGAATGATTAAAGAAAAAGTGATTAAAGATGGAATGCTCCCAAAAGCCAATTGCTGTCTCGATGCCCTAAAATCCGGCGTAAATAAAACTCATATCGTTGACGGGCGAATTCAACATGCCTTATTACTGGAAATCTTTACAGAAGATGGAATAGGCACACAAATTGTGGAGAAAAAACCTAACCTTGCACCCATTTCCACATCCGGATAAATCTAATACTCGTTAACCCTAATGGATACACCCAAAGTATTGACATTAAATTTTCGGATTGATAACTTAATTTAAAGCAATTGAGTAGAAACATTATTCTTATTTATTATAGTTTTTTATGAAACCACCAATGCTCGACGAACGAAGCAAGTCGATACTTTTTGCGATTATCGACAAATATATTGAAAGCGCAGAACCAGTAGGTTCGAAAACAATCGCAAAGTTTCATCCAGAACATTTAAGTTCGGCAACAATCAGAAACGCAATGGCCGAATTGGAAAATAATGGGTTTTTAAGTCAACCTCATACCTCTGCGGGTCGCATTCCAACTGACAAAGGATACCGTTTCTATGTAGACCATCTCTTGCGCCCACAAAATTTCTTGATGGAAGCGGAAATTCTTTCAGAAACGCGACCTTTTGAATACACCTCGGGAAAACAAAACCTGCAAAGCGTATTGGAAAAGGCTTGCGATAATTTGTCTGCCGGATCACAGCAAACAGGACTGGTTATGCTTCCCGGTTTTTCAACGACCTGTTTTAAGCATATAGAGTTTACGAAAGTATCGCCCCAGACTGCCCTGGCTGTATTTTTCTCAGAGCATGGAATCTTACAAAATAAAATTCTTCCAATAAACGGAGATTTAACCCAAGATCAACTGACTTCTATTTCCAATTATTTAAATGATGAATTCAGTGGAAAACCAATTAAATGGATTCGTAATGAGCTTTTAAAACGTTTGAGACTCGAAAAAGCGCATTACAATGAACTGGCTCAAAAAGCGCATGATCTTTCCGTAGCATTATTTAAGGATTCCAGTAATGAATTGCTGGTACAAGGAGCTTTAAACCTTCTTGATCAACCCGAATTCAATGAAGACATAGGAAAGATTAAAACATTATTGACAACCCTCGAGGAAAAAACCAAGTTGATAAATTTACTCGATTTATGCCTGGATCATGAGGGTATGACGATTCTTATTGGCGAAGAAAACCTGCAAGAGGAAATGGGAAATTGCAGCTTGATTGCACAAAACTACCAATTGGGAACAGAAAAAGTAGGGACTTTGGCTGTTTTGGGCTCAAAAAGAATGGACTATAAAAAAATCATCTCAATTGTAAATCATACCGCGCGGATGGTATCAAAATTAATTTCAGCAAACCAAGGAGTATAAAAAAGCTTTATGACAACGAAGACTGACAACGACCAAAACGAGGTAGAACCAGAAAAAGAGTTGGAACAAAAATCAAAAGAAGAATCGGCAGAGAAAAAAGAGTCTGACGAGGAAGAGGAAGAAGAAGAGGAAGATAAGCCAAAAGATTTGAGTCCTCTCGAACAACTGGAGGAGCAAATTCGCTTGAAGGATGAAGAAATCTTAAAGCAAAAAGACACTTTCCTTCGTGAAAAAGCCGAGCTTGATAACTTTAAAAAACGTCTCGCCAAAGAAAAGGAAGATTTTGTGCAGTTTGCAAATGAACGTTTACTCAAAGAACTGTTACAAATAGAAGATAACTTGGAAAGGGCTATGGCAGCGCCTAATGCAACGCTTGAAAGCCTTAAAGAAGGTGTGGAGATGATCCAAAAGCAATTCAACGACTTCCTGAAAAATCAAAAAGTTGAACCCATTGAAGCACTTGGAAAGCCCTTTGATCCCAATTTACACGAAGTTTTAAACCAGCAGGAATCCGAAGAACATGAAGAAAATACAGTGATCGAGGAATATTCTAAAGGATTTACGCTAAATGGAAGAATTCTGCGATCTGCTAAAGTGGTTATTGCAAAAAAACCCACGGAGAAAAAAGAAACCGAAGATTCCTGATAGCATGAATTCAAACTATTTTTTCAAAATTTCTTTCAACAATGCCCGAACTGCCTGAGGTAGAAACTCTTCGTCGCTCGCTTTTACCTCTAGTTAAAAATAAAGTTTGCCAAGCGGTAAAATTTTTTCGGAAAGATCTTCGATTTCCTATTCCCCAAAAATCCCTTGTAAAGGGGCTAACCAACAATAAGGTTCAAGATATCAGCCGGCAAGGCAAGTATCTTTTGTTTCATATGCCTGAAGGATTCATGCTATTGCATCTAGGGATGAGTGGCAGAGTCACATTGCAATCTACTCTTCAACCCCAAGAAAAACATACACATGCCGTTTTTAGGTTTTCGGAAAAAAACTATTTACATTTTGTCGATCCTCGACGTTTCGGTAGCATTTCATGGGTCCCATTATCTGGCAAACACCCGTTGATCGATAATCTTGGTTGTGATCCCTTTTCCGAAAAAATGAATGCCAAAACCATGAAAATTCTTGCAAGAGAAAGTCGCGCTCCCATTAAGTCTTTTATTATGAATTCACAGAAAGTAACAGGAGTGGGAAATATTTATGCTTGCGAATCCCTTTTTCATGCAGGAATACGTCCGCAAAAACAATCGGGAAAAATCACATTGGCTCAATGGGAGAATTGGATCAAATGTCTTCGAGAAATTCTTACAAAAAGCATTAACAGAGGAGGTACCACCTTACGGAATTTTTTTGATCCCAGTGGATCTCAAGGATATTTTTCCGTAAGCCTCTCAGTATATGGCAAAGAAGGCGAACCCTGTCCAAAATGCTTTAATCCTATAACCCGTCTTGTACATTCGGGCCGCTCTACTTTTTTTTGTAAAGTTTGTCAGCGGGTATGATCTTATTTTTAAAGACCATCTTAAAAACCTAAATCTAATCGAATAAATTAATCCTTCCTATTCACGCGATTTTTGGCGAAAATAATAAGTTCTACCCGCATACGAGGCTTAATTTGCAACACTCAATAGGACTGGTGACCTTAAACGCCAAATTTATTCACTCATCATTAGGGCTTAGGTATCTAAGAAATGTGGCTCGTGATGCAGGATACAAAAACGTTTGGATCAAAGAGTTTGTCATCAATCAACCAGTTTGGAAAATAGCTTCAGAAATCCAAAAGCTCAAGCCGGATATTTTAGGAATAGGTATCTATATTTGGAATCGAAACCAAAGTTTCGAACTAATAGAACGGCTGCAAAAACAAAATCCTGATTTAAAAATTGTCATTGGCGGACCCGAGGTATCTTTTGAAACTGAAACATCCATCAATCTCCCTGTCATTTCTGGTGAAGGTGAGAAAAAATGGCTGGAATATTTAAAAATAATAGGAAAGAGGCAAATCCCTTCAGAAGAGGTTTTGAAGCGCTGGAAAACGTATGGCAAGGATCTCCCTGATCTTTCTCCCGCATATATAGAAGAAGATTACTCGAAACTTAATAACCGTATCGTATATTTTGAAACATCGAGAGGCTGCCCCTACCTTTGTTCATTTTGCCTTTCAGCCCTAGACAAAACCGTGCGCTATTTTGATGACAAAATTATTCACAAGCAAATAAAAGGTTTAGTAAAGGCAGCCGTTAAGAAATTTAAATTTGTTGACCGTACTTTTAATCTCAAACCCGGGCGCATGCAAAATCTTATGAAATGGCTTTCTCAGTTTAACGGTTGTGAATTTCATTTCGAAGTCGTCGGCGACATTCTCACCCCCAGTATTTTAAATTTTTTACAAACCGTTCCACCCGGAATGTTTCAGTTTGAAATTGGAATTCAAACCACTGACATAACTGTTCAAGATAATATCCAAAGAAAACAAAATAACCAAAGGTTATTTGACACTATAAAAAATCTGGTGGATCAAGATCGAATTCATTTTCATTGCGACCTTATTTTTGGTCTTCCGGGTGAAAACATGAAAAAAATATTACACTCATTCAGACAGGTTCTCTCCTTGCGTCCCCATGAACTGCAATTGGGTTTTTTAAAATTTCTTCCTGGTGCTCCAATAAAAGATTCTATCCCTTTATATAAATACCAATATCAATCTAAGCCACCTTACGAGCTGATTTCCAACAAAGACCTTTGCGCAGATGAAGTCGACTACCTAAAAAAATTCACTGACATTTTTGATCGTTTCTATAATTCAAAACGCTTTCGATTTTCTATTTCTCATCTTTTATTAAAAATGGATGCTGTAACACTGTTCGATAAATTATTGCGTTACCATGAGTCGAGAGAATTATTTATGAATCCTATGTCTCTGGATGAGCAGTATAGAATTTTTCAGGAAACATTTTTTCAGACTGTCTCCTCCGCAAACAAAGACCTGCTTAAGTTGGACTATCTTTATTCCCAGCGGGCATACAGGCTTCCGGCTTTCTTGTCGGATAAATCTGGTTACCCAAGAAAGACATGGAAGAAAGACCGAAAAACCCCAATCACTTCTTTTATGCATACAATTGAAATTTTGGGTTCCCGAGCCCATTTAAAATCCACGAAACATCCTGTATACTACGCCATCTCGCATTCAAGTAATGGTGATGGATATTTTAATCGCCCAGTATTGAATCGGATTATAGAATCAGGAATATAATCAGAATTTAAACCATCTTATACAAACAAATACTGATCTCCAGTGGGAATAATTATTTTTAACTGAGGAATTATTGATGTCTCAAAAATCTGAATCATTAAACTCTAAAAGCCATGTAGTCACACAGGGAAATAGACGTGCGCCTAATCGAGCTATGCTCAGGGCTGTAGGGTTTTCTGATGATGATTTTCAAAAACCTATTGTCGGTGTTGCAAACGGACAAAGCGATATTACTCCCTGCAATGCTGGACTAGGAAAACTAGCGGATATTGCGGCCGATGAAATTCGCAAAGAAGGAGGGATGCCACAAACATTTGGCACTATAACCATAAGCGATGGAATTTCCATGGGAACAGAAGGCATGAAATGTTCCCTCATCAGCAGGGATGTTATTGCCGATTCTATTGAGACTGTTTGCCGCGGTGCTAGCATGGATGCGGTTATTTGTATCGGTGGTTGTGACAAGAATATGCCAGGAGCCATGCTGGGTATGGCAAGACTTGACATCCCCGGAATCTTTGTCTATGGAGGTACTATTAAACCTGGCCATCTGGATGGGAAAGATCTTACAGTGGTCAGCGTTTTTGAAGCTGTTGGACAATTCGGTGCGGGAACCATCGATAAAAAACAACTTACTGAAATCGAAAAGAATGCCTGCCCCGGATTTGGTTCTTGTGGTGGAATGTACACCGCTAACACTATGTCCTCTGCATTTGAAGCGATGGGTATGAGTTTACCTTATAGCTCAACAATGGCAAATGAAGATAAAGAGAAAGAACTC
>CAZMXD010000106.1:0-6866 GCA_964570185.1 uncultured Nitrospina sp.
GGTCCATTTTCCCAACACAACCAATTATTATTTTCTTCAATTCCTCAGGGGGAAGGTCCAATTCCGCAAGAAAATCTGAAATTTCATCATACACCCTTAATGTTTCTGACAAATTGGGATCACGATAAGAGACAAGGCCATAGTCACCGGTTAAAAAGTTGAAAGAGTTGCTACTTCCATAAGCTCCACCGTGCACGCGCACTTTATCCCACAAATAACCGGTACGAAGCAAACCTTTCAAAGCTTCAAATTGCCCCGTATACTTGAATCCCATTTCATATAAATTTGCACCTTTACCAACATGCTGAACATTACTGGCAGTTAAAAATCCTTCATTAGGGGAAACCATATCAAAATCCCACTTCGCCGCATCCCATTCTTTTTCAGAAAGAATACCGTATAGACTATTCATATGTTTTTCAATCTTTGCATAATCCTTCTTTTCACAAGTAATATTGAAAAGTATGTTTTGTTTGGTGAAAATTCGCTCGGCAACTTTTTGGAATTGCATTACAACACTTTTCGGATCATCCTCTACCTCCTTAAGCAGATTTTCAAGAAACCTGTAATAAGTTATTCCGTCAGTCAATTCATCAAACTTTCCAAGACGAGAATGATAGGATTGCAATCTTGACATAACATAATGATTCCCACTGGGAACAATAGAATCTTCTAAATCTGCCTTTGCACTGCGAATGATCTCCACTAATCTTTTGTTATTTTCAAAACTATACTCAGAAAACAATTCATTGAACAAATCAAACAAGTTATTTACCTTCTCTGTCAGAGCTTTACCATTAAAAAATATATAAGAAATGATGGATTGTCTGTCTTGAATCGTTGCCGAGGAATAATGAGAGCTACGAATCCCACCAGTATGAATTCCTATCTTTTTTGAAATTTCCATATAAGAACTTTGTTTTGTTCCCATTCCTAAGATCAAGGAACCCATTAGTGGGACATATTGAAGCATCTCCTTGGGCACTCTTTGGATATTAAAACCAATTTGAGTATAAATAATATGATTGGTAAACAAATCATGGAATAAAACTTTCTTCCCATCTGAATCCTTAACCTCCAAAGGATACTGTTCTAAACCATCAGGAACGTCTTTAATTTCCAAGGATGGCAGAGTGGACAGAGCTTCTGAACTGTCTGCCTTTAATTGGTTTGCCTGAAGCCTACCCGTTTCTTCTATAAGGTTTTTTATTTCTTCTGTATTCAATCCTTTTTTAATTTCCTTGAGTTTTTTTCTTTCTCGCGCATCATTTTTTTTCCCCAGATCAGCTTTGGGAGATGCTATCAAAATACTTTTATGGCTATTTTCTATCAAATATCGACTTATCAGATTTTCAAAGTACCCTTGGGTGGACTTTTTCTTGATCTTTCGCATCACCTTTTCAAATTTTAAATGCGAAAATGGATCTTGATCATATAACCAAGACCCCAAGGCTTGGATATTGTAAACAATACCCTTTGCAAAACCACCAAAGTTTGCTTCACGTAAACGAAAATCTACTGAATTGAGAGCAGATAGAACCATATCTTCCTCTATCCCGTTCTTTACAAGGTTTTTTAAGGTCAAATCTATTATTTCTATAATTTTTTCTTCGTGTTCGGCCTCTGTTCCTTTTAGTCCAACAGCAAATAAAGTTTCCGCACGATTATCATCAAACCCACCACCAATAATTTCACTTCCTAACTGAGAATCGATAAGCGCTTTGCGTAGTGGCGATGCGGAAGTTCCCAACAGGAGAAGACTTAAAATACTAAAGGCCAGACAATGCTCATAATTAATCGCTTTATCCAGCTTGACTCCCATTAATACGTAGGTCTTTTTATCTAAAGACTCTTGGCTCGATACTGGATAATCAAACGCTTTTCTTTTTGGTTTTCTGAAAGATCTCTGGTGTTTTATGGATGTATTAATATCTATACGATTAAAGTCTTTTAAATATTTTTCATGGAGAAAGGATAGATATTCCTTGGTATCTCCATCTCCATATAAAAAAATCCTGCTATTGGAAGGATGATAATGTTTTTCGTGAAACCCCTTAAACTCTTCATAAGTTAAATCAGGTATGTTTTTAGGATCACCACCTGATTCATATCCGTAAGTCGTAGAAGGAAACAAGGAATGCGCTAGCGCTCTGTCAACACAACTTTCTGGATCAGAAAACACACCCTTCATTTCATTGAAGACCACACCCTTATATACAATTTTGTCTTCAGGCTTTGTAAGTTCATAGTGCCAACCTTCCTGCTTAAAAGTATCTTCAGAAATTATCGGATAAAAAACCGCATCCATATATACGTTCATTAGATTAAAAAAATCTTTTTTATTTCTACTTGCGACAGGATACATTGTCTTATCGGGAAACGTCATAGCGTTCAAAAAAGTCTGCAAACTTCCCTTCATCAACTCCACAAATGGTTCTTTAATGGGAAAATTTTTGGAACCACAAAGAACACTATGCTCGAGAATATGGGCAACACCAGCATCATTAGTCGGGGGAGTTCTAAAAGTGGCACTAAAGACTTTATTATCGTCATCATTTTCCAGCACCATCACTTCCGCACCCGTTCCTTCATGCTCAAAAAAAAGACCAAGTGATTTCAACTCTTTAATCTCTTCCTTTTTTGTTAATTTAAATCCGCTATAAATTTGATTGAGTTCAAAACTCATAAATTATTTTCTCCAATGATAATATTGTGAGACAGCAGCATGCTGAACCCTAATTTTAATGATTAAGATGTCTATAGTTTTCGAACGATCTATTATAATTTATTTACTTCGCCTTAATATCCAGACCAATAGGACAGTGATCTGAACCCATAATATCTGGGGTAATAAAGGAATTTTTTACTTTTTTCATCAAGTTTTTAGTCACAAAAAAATAGTCAATACGCCATCCTATATTTTTTGCTCGCACATTAAAACGATAGCTCCACCATGTATACTGCTCTGGCTGTTGGTTAAAAGCACGAAAACTATCGACGTATCCATGGTTAATAAAATTATCCACCCATTGCCTTTCTTCGGGAAGGAACCCTGAATTTTTCTCATTGGCCTTTGGATTTTTTAAATCAATGGGTTTATGAGCTGTATTCACATCACCTGTTATTACCAATTCTTTTCCCTGTCTACGCAATCCCTCACAATGATCCAGAAATGCAGAATAGAAATCCATTTTATACTGCAACCTTTCAAGCCCACTCGTGCCATTTGGGAAATATACATTGAGCAGGTCAAAGTCTTTAAACTCGATTCTGACAATTCGGCCTTCGCAATCAAAACGTTTAACCCCCATTCCAAGATGAACAGTTCCTGGTTTTTTTTTAGTGAAAACAGCCACCCCACTATAACCCTTGCGATCGGCAGGGTTCCAAGTTGCGTGATAACCTTTTGGATTTAAAATATTATCATCCAGGTCTTCAATTCGCGCCTTAATCTCTTGTAAGCAAACCACATCGGGTGCTTCATCATTTAACCAATCGAAAAAACCTTTTTTGACTACCGCGCGCAGGCCATTTACATTCCAACTGAATATTCGCATGCAGTTCTATAAAATTGAAAAGATTTAAAGAAATTTACTTAGGAACAAAGACAATCCTATTCCAGTTTTATAAGCAGGCCAGTCTAATCCAAATAAGGGAAATAAATCTTAAAATGACTTAAAGAATTATTTCCAATTACCCAGATAAAATGCGGCAAGGTAAGCCAAAAAACCTATCCATAAATTTCGACATAAATTCTGATAATACTTAAAGGAATGCAAATCTTCCTCTTCAGCATCGAACATAAACCAATATTCCAAAACAAACCAAATCGGCGGACCTATAGCCCAGCCACCAAATATTATATAGCGTGGACACCCGGTTAAATGAGAATGATAAGTGTATCCGAGACCAGTAATAATCAAAAAAAGTCCCAGTAATTTTCTAATTTTACTTTTACTCCATATATTTTTCTCGAATCCAGAGCTCATTATATCTTTCAAAAAATAATTCGGCTTCCCCACAAAGCAAATACAATAACAGGCTATTTTAATTAATAATAACCTCATATTAAGGAAGATTTCGTCTTCTTTATCAGTCTAGAGTATCACAACAAAATGGCTCAACCATACTCAAAAAAAAATAAAAAAAACACTTATTTTCAATTACTTATATGTTGTTTCTGTTTTTAATTTAAAGCCGTGGTTTTTGATTTAAAAATAGGGTATCCTTGGAATACGCTTGTAGGTTGAATCTCATTTTTTAAAAAGACAGACAACACAATTATCTTAGGGAGGATAAGGATGTGGCAATATAGACGAGCGGGTTTCAAGGTGTTCATGTTGGCCTTTTTTATATTAGCCTTGGTGGTACCCACTATGGCTGCCGATGTACCTAACCCTACTGCATGTGATAAGGATGGAGCAACTGTTCGAAAAGGTCGGCCGGGTGTTGCCCCTGTTGAAGTAAGAGATGGTGTTGGTCCCACGAAAGAATTAGTCCGTGATGGAATATATTCCGCTGCAGCTAAATCTTCCGGAACTGTTTCAAAGGGAGACAAACGCCATTTGTGCCTAGCATTGTCCCCCATCAAGGATCCTGAATCCCGTTATAAACATAAAGATCACAGCAATTATTACTGCACCCTGATTTTAAATCGGGACAGTCAAACTTATTGTTATGCCGTAGTAACAGGCGATCCTAAAAAGTGTAATAATATAGTAAGCGCTGAACTTGAAAAGGTTTGCATGAAGGAAAGTCGTGCCAAATCTAAATAGCATGACCTAAACTATCCATAAGGGTGATCCCAAAGGGGTCACCCTTTTTTTCTTTCTCTTATGAGTAAGATTGAGCTTGATGTACGAAATCTAGAAGTATCCTTTTCCACTCCCCAAGGAAGCTTTTCTGCTGTCAATGGAATTAACTTCCAACTTTACAGTGGTGAAACTTTGGCATTGGTAGGCGAGTCAGGTTGTGGCAAAACAGTAAGCGCTCTTTCTATCTTAAGACTTCTTCCTGAACCTCCTGCACAAATAATCAATGGAGAAATAATTTATTCGGGGCACAATCTCCTATCCTTGAACTCCAAACAAATGAGAAAAATTAGAGGTAAAGAAATTTCCATGATTTTTCAAGATCCCATGACCTCTCTAAACCCTGTATTAACTTTGGGCGAACAACTTACCGAGACTCTTTTGCAACATAAAAATCTCAGCAAAAAGGAAGCATTAAAAAAATCTTCAGAATTGCTTGGCAAGGTGGAGCTCCCCTCCCCTGAAGAAAAATTAAAACAGTACCCTCATCAATTGAGTGGAGGCATGAGGCAACGCGTAATGATTGCTATGGCTCTGGCCTGTGAACCCAGAGTTTTAATCGCTGATGAGCCCACTACGGCATTGGACGCCCTTATCCAGGCACAAATTCTGGAGCTTCTACAAAATCTCAAAGAAGAGGCTGGGATGTCTATGCTACTTATAACCCATGACCTTGGAGTGGTTACAGAAATTGCAGAAAGGATCATGGTAATGTATGCAGGTGATGAGGTTGAAACTGGTCCAACTCAGGATTTACTGAAAAATCCTCACCATCCTTACACAAAAGGCTTGATCTCTTCCCGCCCAAATTTAGACTCTGAAAAAAAAAGCGGGCAACGGTTAAAGGAGATCGCAGGGAATGTTCCTAGTCTAAATCAACGTCCAAAGGGTTGTTCTTTTCACCCACGATGCAGTTGGACGTTCGAAAAATGTAAAACACAAAAACCCGCTTCAAAAAATATTAAGCAAAATCGTCAATACAGTTGCCATCTTGATCCGGACTCTATATGAATATGGCCAATTCTTTTCTGGAGGTAAAAGACCTTAAAAAAAAATTTCTTCCTAGCAAATCGTTATTTGGAAAAGTTCCTCCTGCCATCCGAGCCGTCGATGGGATTTCTTTTTCATTAAAGGAAGGAGAAACTTTAGGTCTCGTAGGTGAAAGCGGAAGCGGAAAATCTACGGCTGCGCGCACTATATTGCGTTTGGAAAATCCTACCGCGGGCTCAGTTCACTTCAAGGGGAAAAACCTTGCAAATCTTAAAGAATCAGAACTTAGATATCTGAGAAAAGAAATCCAAATGATTTTTCAAGATCCTTTTTCCTCTATAAACCCAAGACGAAAAGTGGCCGATGTCTTGCTTGAACCTTTTGAAATTCACAACTTAGATGTAAATGTTACTGAAACTGTAAATGGGCTTTTAAATCAGGTCGGACTTTCACCTGATCATTTGAATAGATACCCACATGAAATGAGCGGTGGACAATTACAGCGCGTGGGTATCGCCAGAGCCATTGCGCTAAACCCAAGCCTAATAATCGCCGACGAACCTGTTTCCGCCTTAGATGTTTCTGTGCAGGCCCAAGTAGTAAATCTAATGATGGGCTTAAGAGAAAAACTGGGGATATCCTATATTTTTATTTCCCACGATATGGGTATTGTAAAATATTTTTGTGATAGGGTTGCTGTAATGTATTTAGGGAAAATTGTTGAAATTGCAAATAGCGAAGACATTTATAAAAGGCATCTTCATCCGTATACAGGAGCTCTTTTAAATGCTGTTCCCGGTTTGCAGGTAAAAAGTGACCAATCAAATTTTAAGGTGCGCGGAGATATTCCTAATCCAGCTAGCCCACCAAACGGTTGCTCATTTCAAACTCGTTGCCCTTTAAAAGAGAAAAAATGTGAGGAAATGGAACCGACTCTTAAAGAGGTTGCACCAAGTCATCTTGTGGCATGTTTTTTAAATGAAGAATAAGTAAAATTTAAACTTCCTCACTCTCCGGCATCGTTGGCATAGGGGAAGCATGGTGCATAATCATTTCCCAGCCACC
>CAZMXD010000107.1:0-6732 GCA_964570185.1 uncultured Nitrospina sp.
TGGCGGGCCTGACAGGTGTTAACTATCGCCTTGAGCCTTGGATTTATCGAGAGGACGAGGGTTGTGAACTAGGCAACATGTTCACGGCATGTGTGGCTGCAGACTCAGATCCTGCAACACCTATTCTCAAAGCTCATGCGGGTGATAAGGTAATGATCAACATCTTTGGTGCTCATAATGAGCAGAATCAGGTATTCAATCTGGACGGACATCAGTGGCGTCGCCATATGGATCAAGACGGTTCGGATATGATTGATGCTGAACAGTTTGGAGGAGCCGAATACATTCAGGCCAAAATCAACGCTGGGGGAACCTACAATAATCCTGGCACGTACTTATGGTTGAATGCGCGAACTCCATACCAGCAAGCGGGTCAATGGGGCTACTTCAAGGTGCTGCCTACGGGTGACCGCTCGCTTCTGCCGTTAGGAAAAGTAAGGCCTAAAGGTGTAAAAACTGCATCTCAGCCTTTTGAAGAAGAAAAGTCTGCTTCAAAAGACATAGATGACCAATTATCGATGAGATAAAATCGATTTTTGGTGGTTTTTTTGCAAAAAAATGAAAGGGGCCCCTTGATGGGGCCCCTTTTTTGCGTTATAAATACCGTCTTTATATATGCTAAAATCTAGGTATTCTGAAATAGTAGCATTTTATTAAATTTGTTTTCAGTCACTTTTTATGTTGAAAGTGTGTATTTTTTGATTTTCTAAAAGTCTAAAAGAAGGAGGAAAAAAAGAAATGAAAAAGATTGTATTGAGTGTGATGGTTGTGGCCTTTTCATTGGCATTGGTTTCTACCAGTTTCGCCAAGAAAAAAAAGGCTTATGAAGAAGGTAGCGCTGGACCTGGAAGCATTTCAGGGACTGTCAGTTTAAAGGGGAAAGCCATGGCCCCAATAATGGAAGATTTGAATAAAGGCAAAAATGTTGAGTTTTGTACCACGCATCCTGATACAAAAGAGGGCGGAATTCGTCCACGAGTGAAAGTTTCAGTTGCTGGTGGAAAACTTAAAGATGCAGTTGTTTTTGTCGAAAATATTAAGACTGGTAAGCCTTGGGGCGATACAGGTAAAGCAAATTTCGATTTCCAAATATGTGATATTAAGCAAAAAATGCTTGCGGTTCGAAAGCCAACAAAAGCTGAAAAGAAAACAGGTGGAATACTCACTGTGAAAAACCATGATGCAAACATTCTGCACAACCCGCATGGTTATTCAGTAGTTGGTGCCAGCCGTAAAACACTCTTTAACAAACCCCTTCCAAATCAAGGGGACGTTGCGGAAGTAACGAAAAATATTGGTCGATTGAAGCAGAAAAAAGATAGGCACTTCTTCTTGCAGTGCGATCAGCATAACTTCATGGAAGCCGATGCTCGCATTGTTTGGAACCCTTACTACTCAATCACAGGAGCTGATGGTGCTTTCAAGATTGATGGCCTTCCAGCTGGTAAATACAAAGTTACCGCGTGGCAGCCTTATGTGGGTGAGTCCTCTCAGGAAGTAACAGTTGCTGCGGGTGAAGCTAAAGCTGATTTTACCCTGACTGCTAAATAAGATACATTTTTTAAAACCGCGTCGAAACTTTGGTTTCGGTGCGGTTTTTTTTTGCTTAAACTAATTATGAATATTTTTGCTATTTGGATAACTGCAATTCAAACCAGCTCGATATTGATTTTTTAGTTTCCGTTTCTCCTTGATAGCCATCCCATATATTAAAGGCGATGGGAATCGATTCTCCCGCTTGAAATTGGATATCCAATTTTTCTTGGGTAACTCGTAATTTCCGTTTTAGAACTAAAGAATACCTCCCAAACTGATAACTGGATTGAATTGTAACTGCCTGACTCCCATCATCTTGTAGTTTCCAATTTTTTACTCCCGTTGCATTCCATTCAAGGGCTTTATTTTCTGATGAAGTCCATTTCCACAAATTTACAGGATGATCTGAATTGCCATTTAAAAAATAGGGTAAAACAGGTCCCTTGTTCAGGGCAAATTGAAGAGCCAATGCATCGGGGTAATCAGGAATTACAGGTTCTAGAGGCTCTTCTTTTTTAGCGCCTTTTAAATGCTCGGGAAGGGGTGGTTGGGGAGAGGCTTCTATTTTTATTCGTTCTTTCAATTTTGGATCGAAAGAGGGATCATCCCAATAGATTTTAAATGCAATTTCGTTATCATTATAAATTGCTTGGGCTGTCAAGTTTCTCACTGTCGGAAAATAAGACTTGGGTTTTTGTAATATTTGGCCTCCCAGCGGGATATGAAAAGACTCTGCTTTATTCCAAAGTTCAGCATTAATATTCGTGGATAAAGGTTCCTTAATTCTCATTGCCTTTATAACGGGCTTAATCTGAGGCTGTTTTGGAAAGCCGAGCGTTCTTACGAAATCTACAACGTCCCATATTTCTTTATCTTTAAAAACCCGGGGTGAAAATTTTGGCATTGCGGTAGTGGAGAGCCCAGTTCGCAGCGTCATAAAAATATCTTTTCTTGAAGATCCTCTGCGAAAATTCCACGGTTCGCTCAAGTTTCTAGGCCAAATTGCGTTGGATGAATAATCCACAATTCTGGCAGTGGTAACTCCGTCACCTCTCCCTTTTACACCATGACATCCCGAGCAGTTTATCATGAAGGATTTTTTTCCACGCATAACTCCCTCTTGAGTCAATGGTGGGGCCTCAGGAACAGTAACAATTTTATGTTTTTTACCACGTTTTTCGAATTTTTTAAATTTTTTGGATAGCGATTTGATATAGAGAACCAGGCTGTTGCGATCACTCTTTGAAAGATGTCCCCATCCTGGCATAGTAGTTCCCTTCATCCCACGTGTGATTGCATTAAATAGATCTTCATCAGTAGGGATTTTGCCATAGGAGGTCGAGCGGATTTTGATATGTCCTTTAGTAAAGTTCCTGGGTTGAGGAAAGGAGTATTCGGCAGAAGGGCCATCACCTTTGCCTTTAACGCCATGGCAAAAAGCACATTTTTTAAAATATATTATTTTGCCTTGCTCTTTTGAAGGTTTTTGTTTTTCTGTTAAATGCTGCCTGCGCTCTTTTACTGTTTCATAGATATAAAGAATTGTTTTCCAGGCTTCTTCCTGGTTGAGGATATCTTCCCATCCTGGCATTGCCGAGTTCCAGGGTTCAAACTTTTCAGGAAGGCCTTTTCCGCCCTTCATAATCCTCCAAAATGCGTAAGCAGGAGTTTTGGAAGTGATTGATTTTTTTTGTAAGAAATTTGCCGGGGCTGGAATGAAGCTTTCTCCAAATAGTCCTTTGCCATCTAAAAGGTCACCGTGGCATAGAAAGCAGTTTTTAATATAAATTTGACCTCCTTCTTTAATCGTATCTGGGTCAGGAGAAAATGGGTTTTTTATATTTTTTAAGGAGATATTTTTTCCTTCAACAATTATTAATTCAGGAGTGTCGTTAGATGTGGGCGCTGTGAAGGCTAGGAGTAAGGAGGGCATACCTAGCAGGAATAGGGCTGAAATCAAAAGCGTATAGTTGAACCATTGTTTGGGATGTTCTGTCAAATTAACGCCCCAGTTCTTTTCCTTTTGCTGTCCCCGGATAAACTGCATCTTTTTTGATTCGCCCTGATTTCATAGTTTCATAAAAAGGTCGGACGACCTTGTCTGCATTGAATACAAAGCTCAAGTCGACGGTTTCTCCCGATGCAATTTTGATTTTCTGAGTTTGTTTTTTCATTAAATAATGCCAGGCGGTCAATTTATATTCCCCTGGCGGAATATTATCGATTTTAAAGTTCCCATCAATTTTGGTTTGGGAGTAATAGGGGTTTTGTACTCGGTAGCCCCAGGTTTGCATGAACTCATGCATTCCACAGATCATTTGCATAATTTTGTAGTGTTTTTTGAACGTAATTTTCCCGTCGGAAACTTCTTCTGCAGGAATAGGAATATTTAAAAGAATTTTCCCTCTTTCCTTTTGATAGACTTGGCTGTTATGCATTACGGCATCAAGATTATCTACTTTGAAAGTCTCACCTTGCCTTATTATGCTTACATCGGGAAGGAATTTACAGTTTTCTGCCACAATATTGATTGGCTCTTTATTAAAAGGTTTACCTGCGTCCACATGCTGTATTGTAACCACAACATCTTTTAAACCGCCATCGGGAGAAACTTTGAAATCATCTAAAACTCGATTCATTTCATCATCTGTGTCAATCTCCGCACACATATCAATATTGGGAAAAAGTATGAGATGGTAAATCCGTGGAAAGGGCATTTTCCCAATTAATGTGGCCTTGCCTTGGATTGTTCCCCCGTTTTTCACTTCTACTTCTTGATAAGCCCAGCCCGGAATAGTTACTGAAACAAAATAAAGAGTAACAACTAATGACACTATGTGTAGATTTTTTTTCATTCCTGGAGCCTCAATTTTTGCAGGGTTGGGATTAAATAAGAAAGATTTTAAATTCTTAAAAATCAATAAGTATATAAAATTTAAAAAGACAAAAAAAAACTCCACCTAAAACACTATTTTCTAAATATTTACTAATGAATCAGGAGAAATTTTTATCTATATAATATCAAACTACCTCTGAATGTGATCTAAATTCAAATTTGATGTAAAACCTATTGGATTAAAAGGGTTACTCTTTTTTTATTATAATTTCAAGAGCAAGTCAAGGATGAGTTTGGTACCAAATTTTAGCAATTTTGAGCCGTTTATTTTAGGGTTTTATAGCCACTTTTTAGAAAAAAACTCAGGGGTGAAATTACTTTTAAATTTCTACTCCATGATTTAGAATATTTATACAAGTAATTCAATATGGAAAATTCAAACTGAGGACAAGGTAAGTCCAGTTTTCGTCCCATTGGATTTTTAGAAAGGTTTACAATGAAAAAAATTACAGCTTTAATCATTATTTTATTGGTTGCAGTAATCCCATCAAGTGCTTTAGGAGCGCGGCCCTCAGCCGGTGATAAAGCCCCTGATTTTTCATTGAAAACCCTCGATGGTAAGCAAATATCCCTGTCAAAGTTTAAAGGAAAAGTGGTGCTGATAGGGATGTTCCATATATGTGTGCCGTGCATGAATCAAGCGATGGAATTTAATAAAGTGAGAGACAAACTGGGTGAAAATCAGGTAGTAATTTTAGGGATTAATACCAATGGAGACTCCAAAGATGCGGTTACTAAATACCTTTCAAAGTTTCCCCAAAAAATCCGTTTTCCTTACTTGATAGATCCGGTGAAATCTTTCTATCAGGATTATTTGCAAAGAGATATGCCTACCGTTTTGATCATTGATAAAAAAGGAATTCTAAATGCCAGATCACCAAGTGTCGGAGCCGACCAGTTGGTGCCTTACCTTAAAAAGTTGCTTTAATCCTTAGCCATCTTTGGACTTTAAGTAAAAGCTTGCCTTTATAAATGCATTTAGGTGCTTCCGTAATCTTAGACTGAACGCAGCTGTTTGATAGGTTGGTTTTCGCGATAATAAATTTTGCTATATTTTAGTGCATCAAAGCAATCCATTATGATTTAAATTTTTTGGCCTAGTTCCTTCAATACCATTTTCATGTCGCTGTGGACAGCCTTTCGGTTTTCAACGGTGTAGGCACGCAAAAGATATGCTGGGTGTAGGGTGAGCATCAGCTTGAATCCTTCATATTCATGCCAGGTACCACGCTCTTTCGTTATGGGAACGCTTCTTCCCAGTAATGTTGATGCGGCGGGTTTTCCCAAAGCAACTACAACTTTGGGTTGAATTGCTTTTAGCTGTTGAAGGAGAAAAGGGTTACAGGCTTCGATTTCTTCTTTTTCGGGATCCCGATTTCCTGGCGGGCGGCATTTGACAATATTACAAATATAGGTGTCTTTTTCTCGATTCAGATTCATTCCCTTTTCAATAATTTCTGTCAATTTTTTGCCCGCACGACCTACAAATGGAAGCCCTTGGTCGTCCTCATCCGCACCCGGACCCTCCCCGACAAATACTAAATCGGCCTTCGGATTTCCCGAACCAAATACAATGTTTTTTCTTCCATTTGAAAGTTTGCATCGGGTGCAGTCTCCTAATTCTTCCCGCACTTGAGTTAATGTTTTTATTTGACTGCTTTCCACGCTATTAATCGGGGTCGATTTGGAAATAGAAGTATTTTCAGGAAATAACTCATATTCGATAGGTATTTCTGAATAGCCTGCATCTTTTAAAAACAGCAACTGGTTTTTTAATTCTCTTAAAAGACGATTACGATCCAGTATTTGCATAACATAAGTAACAATAGCAAAATGACAATGTTAAAAAAACTATTAAACTTGATCGCCGAAATAATATTAAAATTAAATCATTTAAAATCAAAGACTTATTATGATTTAGTTATACTTACTTGTTAAGTGGTTGACTGCAGTTAATTTTTTCTGATTAGGGGTTTACAAGCTATCTCTTTGAAAAAAAAATGATAATTTGTTAAACTTTAATGTATACGACTATAGGTATATCATTAAGTTAGATGAAACGATTAAATATTTTGCCGATTTTATTAAATAAAATTTTATTAGTCTGGTTTCTTGCGTTTATGTTTTTGGGTGCTTCTGAAGTACTGGCAAAAACTCATAGTCATGGACATCATCAAAAGCATTTAGGCTCGATTGTTTCTCCGTTTGATAGCCACAAAAATCACGCGTCTCCGCATTGTCTCTTAATGAAGGGAGCCCACCATCAAAAAGACAAATGCCCTCATTCAAGTGCTAAAAGA
>CAZMXD010000108.1:0-6665 GCA_964570185.1 uncultured Nitrospina sp.
CCCGCCGCAATAACTACTAAATATTTCATTTCATTAGGGAAAGGGAATTTATTGAACTGGTAAGTCAGAATTATGGATTATAACTTAAAATTTCTGAATTCCCCAACCCAATTAAGAGTTTGTTTTCTAAAAATAAAACAAGGCCTAACTAAATAATTAGAGATCGGTTGTTTGGGTGAATCATATAACTCTTCTTTTTAATATTTGGTTAAATAGGAAACAAATTCCGTAATTTTAATGACTCTTAATCAATTTTGATAAAAATTCCAAAAATAAAGACCCTAAAAGTTCAATTTATCCAAAAAAATCAAACTGTTATGGACGCGCCCCCTGTTTTTGTGTTACGGTGTTCCAATTAATTTTTAACTTATTTTAAAGAACTACTTTTGAGAATCCAATCTATTAATTTTGGGTAGAGGAGATAATGTATGTACGAGGTGAATGAGATTTGTGAGAATGGTGCATCTCTCCCTCTAACCACGGAAGGTCATCTTCGTGTCGTGTTTATTGGAACTGGCTCTGCTTTTGCAAAAAGGCGGCGACAGTCTAATATGCTAATTATCCAAGGTAATCATCATGTTTTGATTGATTGTGGTACTCAAGGACCTTTGGCTTTGAATGACGTTGGATTGAGTGTCTTAAAAGTACGTTGCTACCTGCCTACCCATAGTCACGCGGACCACATTGGTGGGCTGGAAGAAGTTGCCTTGATGAATCGGTACACTCCCATCGCAGAAAAGCCAGATATGATTATTTTAAGAGATTATCAGGATTTACTATGGACTAAAAGCTTGGCAGGAGGTTGTGAATTTTGCGAAGCTGATCAGGGTCGCCCTCTGCAATTGAATGATTTTTTTAATATTTTACGTCCACAAACGATTGCGGTCGATGGCAGAAAATTTTGGTCTTACAAGCATGGCCCAATTGAACTTGTGATCATGAGGACTCGACATTTCCCGGATACGGCTGTCAGCGTGGATGAATCTCAATGGTGTTCGGGCATATTTATAAATAAACGAGTATGGATTTCAGGAGATACCATGTTTGATGCCGATTATCCAATTCGGTTTAATAAAATGGCTGAAGTAATGTTCCACGACACACAATTGTTTTATGGTGGCGTACACGCCTCTTATCAAGAATTGAATACCTTGCCAGATGAAGTAAAAGCAAAAATGTATTTGTATCATTATGGAGATAACTGGGATCAACCAGAAACCTGGGCAAAAGGAGCATCCGATTATACTGGAGATCCTGTTAAAGATGGTTTTCTAGGTTGGGCTGAACAGCATGTGGCCTATGATTTTAAATAAGTTTGAATCGCCGCAGAACTTTGTTTTCCGCATAGTTTATTAAAGTTAGAAAAATTTTTATGTGTGATTCAAGGGGATGATCTTAGGACTATTCATAGGATAACCTTAATACATGTTTAAGGGAAAGTAAAAAGCAAGCTAATCCAGAGTGAATCAATTTAGAAAAAGATCAATAAAACATTTTTCTGTCTATCTAAGTATCCATCCGCCACAAGTATAAAGACATCATTTCTCTCGGGGAATAAAACATGATTGTTGTAACAGGTGGGGCAGGTTTTATAGGTAGCGCCTTGGTCAACGGTTTAAATCAAAAAGGTATTAACAATATTTGGGTTGTTGATCAGGTCGATCATCCAGAAAAACAAAATAACCTTAATCCCCTTATTTTTGATCAGTTGATTGGTCAGGACAATTTTCTGAAAAAAATTTTAGAAAAAAACCTTCCAGCCTGCGATGCCATACTTCATATGGGGGCTTGTTCCTTAACAACTGAAACAAATGAGGCATACTTAAATAAAAATAATTTTGAATATACTCGATATTTAGCAAGTTACTGTCTTGAAAAAAATATCCGATTTATTTATGCCTCTAGCGCAGCTACCTATGGCGCGGGTGAAAATGGTTACTCCGATGATGAATCCAGATTGAAGTTGTTGAAACCTCTCAACCTTTATGGCGACAGCAAACAAAATTTTGATCTATGGGCACAAGCTAAAGGGGTATTAAAAAGTCTGGTAGGGTTGAAGTATTTCAATGTATACGGTCCTAATGAATATCATAAACAGAATATGCAAAGCATGGTTAGAAAAGGTTTTCTTCAGGTAAGAGATGGGGGTAAACTATGCTTATTTAAGTCTTACAAACAAGAATATTGCGATGGGGAGCAGGAAAGAGATTTTTTATACATAAAAGATGCTGTTGCTATGACATTATTTTTTCTGGAGCAAAAGAATACTGGGGGAATATTTAATATAGGTTCTGGGCAAGCAAGAAATTGGAATGATCTTGCGAAGGCAATTTTCTATGCTATGGGGAAAAAAACGCATATTGAGTATATTGATATGCCCGAAGACATAAAAAATCAGTATCAGTACTATACTTGTTCGGATACGAACAAAATCCGCAATTTAGGTTACCTTAATCCTGTCATGTCATTGGAAGAGGGGATAGAGGATTACGTTAAACAATATCTTATACCTGGAAGACATTTAGGTAGCTTTAACGATTAATGAGCCAATTTATTAAAACTATTTCCCATTACCATCTTCAGGTCGATGGCTGGCGAGAATTTTTTCAAGGGTCATGGTTGTAGAATGACCCTTTAGAATTGGGATAAGCTCTACACGCGCTCCATAACCTTCAACGATTTCACGCCCCACTACCTCATCAATTTTATAATCATTGCCTTTTACAAGAATGTCAGGCCTAATTTCGCGAATTAATTTTTCCGGAGTTGCTTCGTTAAAAAGTGTAATGTAATCGATGAATTTTAGAGCAGAAAGAATATTGGCGCGTTCTTGCTCTGTTTTGATGGGGCGCCCTGATCCCTTTAAATTTCGCACGGAATGATCGGTATTAAGCCCAACTACCAAAATATCGCCTAAGCTCTTGGCTTTTTGTAAAAATTCGATATGACCTCCATGTATTATATCGAAGCAGCCGTTGGTAAATACCACCTTTTTATCAGTGCTTTTGGCAAGACCAACAATCTTTTTCAACTCTTCAATTTCTAGGACCGTATGAGAAGTGCGTAGCATTTCTTCGTGAAGAAATTCGTTAATTTCATTTAACGTGACCACAGCTGTTCCCACTTTTCCCACTACGATACTGGCAGCCATATTAGAAAGCCAAGCGGCTTCTTTGAAATCGAACCCAACAAAAACGGCCATGCTAAATACACTTATTACGGTATCACCTGCGCCAGTCACATCGAAAACTTCTTTTGCAACGGTTGGAATAGAGGCAGGTTTTTCTTTACTTTGAAAAAGCGTCATACCATCTTTTCCTTCAGTGATCAAAATGGCTTTTGAACGAGTGAGGTTTAAAAGATATTCTGCAGCGCGATTTAAGCTTTCTTTATCAGTTATTTTGATAGGTACAGATCGGCCAACTTCTTTTAAATTTGGTGTGATAATAGTTGCATCTTTATAAAGCGCGAAATCTGAACTTTTCGGATCAACAATTACGGACTTTTTAGCTTTTTTAGCCCTGTGCATAATGGAATGGATAACTTTTTCAGTAAGAATTCCTTTTTGATAATCAGAACAAACCACTCCGTCCATACTGGGAAGAATTTGGCTTATATACTGGATGAGTTTTTTTTCCGTTTCTTCTGTAATGGGTCGATTATCTTCTTTATCTATTCGAAGAACCTGTTGGTTGTGCGCAATGATACGCATTTTTGACGTAGTAGGTCGATGAACAAACCGAAATATCCCTTCTGTCTGGATAGAACGGTTATGTATTGTTTGTAGGAGTTTGTCCCCTTTTTCATCTTGGCCAATAGCTCCGCAAAGATGAACTTCACATCCTAAAGCAACTAAGTTGTTGGCAACATTTGCAGCACCTCCAAGAGCGAGAGTTTCCGAGCGAGTTTCTAGAATAGGCACAGGCGCTTCAGGTGATATGCGATTGATTCCACCCCATACATATTCGTCTAGAATTAAATCACCAACAACCAAAATTTTTGGTCTGTGTTTTTGGTCAAAGAAATATTTGAATCTTTCTTTCATTTACAAGTCTTTTTCTATAATTTCACAGATAATATGACCAATTGTTATGTGAACTTCTTGAATTCGGGCTGTATCTTTTGAGGGAATAACTATTGGAAGGTTAACAATTTCTTTTAATCTTCCTCCATCGTTTCCCAAGAGTCCAATCGTATATGCTCCGATAGAATTTGCTTTTTTAATTGCCCGCACTATATTTTCAGAATTTCCACTTGTGCTGATTCCAATAACAGCATCGTTTTTATTCGCAAGAGCTTCTATTTGCCTTTCAAATATTGTGTCGAAGCCATAGTCATTTCCAATTGCGGTCAAACAAGAAGTATCGACCGTTAATGCGATAGCTGGTATGGCTTTTCTTTCTTTTTTAAATCGTCCTACCAATTCGGCGGCTATATGTTGCGCATCCCCAGCGCTACCACCATTTCCGATTAATAGTAGTTTTCCTCCAAGTTCCAGCCTACTTTTGATTTGCTGGGCTGAGTTGAATATTTCACCAGATAAAGTATCAGCCACTGTTTGTTTTAATTTGGCACTAATATTAAGAAGGTTTTTAACCGGTTCCATTAAAGATTTTGAGTTATGTTGAGGGTTAAATTTTTTATTAAAGATTTTTATCTGCAAGGCTGCAATTTTTATTCTAACTCATAACATATTATTTAATCGTTTCCGCAGCGGCCCTTCGTACAATAAATATTGGATCGAATTTAATTTTTCCTCATATTTCATTTCAGGAGGCGTTGAGGTTTTGTTTAAAATATTCCAGTGTGGACTTTAAGCCTTCATCCAGACTCACTTTTGGCTCCCAATTGAGAATCTTTTTCGCAAGAGTAATGCTGGGTTGACGCGTTTTTGGATCATCTTCCGGTAAAGGAACATATACAATTTTACTATTGCTTTGGGTCGCATGCAAAATTTTATCCGCCATTTGTCTAATAGTCATTTCGTTAGGATTGCCAATGTTAACAGGTTCATGTTGTTGGGACGTTAATAACCGAAAAATACCTTCAACCAAATCTGTGACAAAACAAAAGCTCCGTGTTTGCGAACCATTACCATATACCGTTAAGTCCTCGCCAGTTAGCGCTTGCTTGAGAAAATTTGGTATGGCACGGCCATCTTTAATACGCATTCTTGGTCCGTAGGTATTGAATATCCGAACAATCTTGGTATTGATACCATGTGTCCGGTGATAGGCCATAGTGATAGCCTCTGCAAATCTTTTTGCTTCATCATAAACCCCTCTTGGTCCGATTGGGTTTACATTGCCCCAATATTCTTCGGTTTGCGGATGAATCAAAGGGTCTCCATAAACTTCAGAGGTTGATGCTAAAAGAAAAACAGCATTTTTTGCTTTAGCAAGTCCGAGTGCGTTGTGAGTTCCCAGCGCTCCGACCTTTAAGGTTTGAATGGGAAGTTCTAGATAATCTATTGGGCTAGCCGGAGAAGCAAAGTGTAAAATATAATCCAAGTTACCATCGATATTGATAAATTCGGAAACATTATGATTGACGAAATGAAATGAACTATTTTTGATGTCGGAAATGTTTTGTTTTGATCCTGTAATCAAATTATCCATACAGATTACTTCATGCCCTTTATTCAGCAAGTACTCGCATAAATGCGATCCCAGGAATCCAGCACCGCCTGTAACCAAAGTTCTTGGCATATTTGCCTCCTAAAAAGGTAATGAATTTAATCTAAGTTTAGTGAATCGCCCCGATTGATTTTATAACCCGATAAAAAACTTTTTACCGACATAGCTTTTTTACCTTCTGGTTTTAGTTCTGTTATTTTTAATCGGTTTTTTCTGGTACCCACTTCTATCCCAGAGTCGGTGACCCGTTCAACATAGCCTGGGCGATCGGACGGATCTCCAAGAATAACTTTTCCCTGTAAGATACCAAGTCTTTTACCATTGTAAAAAGTATGTGTGCCTGGCCAGGGAACGAGGCCTCGTATTTTATTAAAAATATCATTAGCATCTAACTGCCAATTGATAAGGCTTTCTTCTTTTTTAAGCTTTGGCGCATAAGTTGCCAACTCAGAGTTTTGAGGCAATGGCAAAAGATTATTATTTTCTAACCGGAAAAGGGTCTTAATAACCAACTCACCACCACTTTCTGATAACTTATCATGAAGAGATTTTGCATCGTCGCTTTTCAGAATTGGAATCTCTTGAGTCAATAATATGTCTCCCGTGTCCATTCCTCTATCCATAATCATAGTGGTAACTCCAGAAATCGAATCTCCATTAAGAATGGCTCGGTTTATTGGAGCTGCCCCCCGGTATTTAGGTAATAGAGAGGAGTGCAGATTGATGCAAAATTGCAAGGGCACCTTTAGGAGATCTTCACGAAGAATCTGACCAAATGCGACTACAATAATGTAGTCAGGGCGATTTTTAAATAATAATTCAATAAACTCTTGCGTGTTAACGTTTTCAGGTTGCAGTAATGGGATATTGTAATTATTAGCAAAATTTTTTATAGGAGAAGCAAAATTTTTCTGGCCTCGGCCTTTGGGTCGGTCGGGTTGGGTCACAACAGACAGAATAGTATGTGAAGAGTTGTATATTTTTTCTAATGTTGGAAGAGCGAACTCTGGGGTTCCCATAAAAACTATG
>CAZMXD010000109.1:0-6607 GCA_964570185.1 uncultured Nitrospina sp.
GGTCAACAATCCAAACGCCAACGGCGAATATGCCAAAAGCCCGCACTTTTCTCTAATCGCAATTTCTGCCATACCCACCTCAAAAGTTCTGTTCAGCAAGGAATATGGGTTTTGCACGGTGGCGACACGAGGCCACCCACTAGATTCAGAAATCTTTAAAAAAGTCATGAAGCCCCAAGGGGTTTCATTAGACACACCAATATTTTTAATTTTACCCTCATCCACTAATTCTTTAAGAACCCCAAGCTGATCCTCAAGAGGAATAAAACTATCGTCAGGGTCAGGGTTATAACCAAGCCTTCCAAAGTTATTAGTATAACGGTCTGGCCAATGGAATTGATACAAATCAATATAATCCGTCCCAAGCCTGTTCAAGCTTCCTTCTGCGGCAGCCCTGATTCTCGAGGGCGTTAATCTTGTTCCTCCTTTTCCAAGCCAATCCATATTAGATCTACCCACAACTTTAGTAGCTAAAACAATTTTATTGCGACATTTTCGCTCTTTAAACCAGTCCCCAATGATTGTTTCAGTCCTACCGTAGGTTTCTTCCCTAAGGGGGAAAGGATACATTTCAGCAGTGTCAAAAAAATTTATTCCACCGTCTAACGCCATATCCATCTGCTCATGAGCCTCTGCTTTAGAGTTTTGTTCCCCAAAAGTTTGAGTCCCTAAACAAAGTATGCTTACATCGATGTCTGTATTACCCAGTTTGCTGTATTTCATAAAATAAAAACCAATAATTAATAGGCAATAAAAGCTATATTATCGAACCAATCAGTCCTCCGGCTATTAAATAGCATCAATCACAGAAAAACCTCACTGGCCCTCTCAATAAAGATCAAAAAAAGTGATCATCCATACTTCCTTATGCTCTTGTTTTGAAGAAGCTACCCACTAGATACAAATGAGGAATTAATTTCCGAAAATAGCAGCCAAGTACCATTTAATTTTCAAAAAGAAGTTTGTCTTAAGCAGGCTATTTGACATAACCATCAATAAACGAGGAACGCTTTCCGTCCTCCGCCCAAACAATAGGGAAAAAGCTTTCATCCATACTCAGGTCATTAAATTTTTTATAATGACTAAAGACTGGTGAGGGTATGGAGGGGTGAAACTTTGATTCAGAGCTCATATAATGAGTAAACATAGCAATTCGCGGGTTTGAGCTGAGGTTATGATTAGATCCATGCCAAGTAGCCCCATGATGAAAAGACACATCCCCCCTTGAAAGCTCAACAGGGACAATATCAATATCCCTTCCAAACTCCTGAGCCGCCTCTTTGAGCTCAGCCTTATAGTCATCGGGAGTCATGAACTGCTTCACACGCGGACTAATTGGCCATTTATGTGAACCTCTTGCGTACTCAAGCGTTCCCCCATCAATAGTTGTTTTCTCAAGCGGTATCCAACAAGTTATAACTCCGTCAGGATCGTGCCAATCCTGATAACTGTTATCTTGATGAAAGCTTGTAACTCCAGTTCCAGTTTCAGCACCAATCCCTGCCGGTAGCCAAATTAAGGAATCTTGATTACAGCGGGCTCCTGGCCAGCCCATTAACTTGGAGACAACAACGCCAATTTTTTCAGCCAAAACAATATTAGCCAAAGCCCTATCTGATTTCCAAATATTGCACATTACCAGAGGGGCACTTTCCTGATCTTGCTCATCTAGTCGTTTAATTTTATCTGGAACCACACCCGTTTCAAACTCGCCAGAAAATACGGATTCGAGCCGGGAAATACCATTTTGCAAAAGATTTTCATCTAGAAAATCTTTCATAAAAAGAAATCCATCTTCATAAAACCGATTGATTTCTTCTTCACCAACAATGGGAGTTTGCATAATCTATTTTCTCTAGTACAAGTATCCTACCGCCACCCTTGGCAGAGCATTCAGAGTTACCACTAAACTTGTCATAGGTATACTTTTACAGAAAAACCCTATCGGAATCCCCACAATTAATACTGAGGCTTATAAACACTTATTACGACCCAACCTCTAAAAACATCTTCCCGAAAAAACCTAGAGCAGGAATTGCTTTGATTTTCTATTCCTAATGAGGCTCGGAGAGAGGAAAGGGAATGACCATTAAATTTGTGGGATGTTTAAAACCCCCTTGGGAATCCACATGCTGGCTTGGCTTATCGGGGAAAAAGAATATTGATTCCGCACCCAATTTATCTAGCACGTGAGGGGAAGCCCGTTCTCCAGCACGCCATTCATGAATGTTTTCAGCAACCCGATGGTCATCCGGTTTTTTAAGAACAAAGGTGGTATCAATAGTCACCCTGGATTTAGCCCCCGGTAAACGACTACTTGCATGCAAACTCGCAAAATCGGAAATCAACAAATCACCCTTCTCAGGCATTAAGTCAATTTTACTGTATCTATCTGCGACAATCTTGCCGTCCAGATATGTAGGGCGAGGACCTAACCATTCTTCCTGAAAATCATCAGGCGGGTCATAAAATGCCACATGGTTTTTTGGAATGTCGCCCAATATCATCAACATAGTGGTTACACTTTCAGAAGACTCTCCTGCCCAACTATCAGAATGAATATGCTCAGTCGGGTGGTGCCTCTTTAGGTTCCCCTCAGAAGCTTCACCAAATTTAATGCGGACATTTAACGGTACATGCCAAGACGAAATCAAATCATCTATACCCAATGTACGAATAATTGAGGAAAAGGTCTGCACGATTAAATTATATTCCAGAATAGTATTCCGCTTTGGAACAACCATCCCATTTGGAGTAATGTTTTGAATTTTCTCTACCCGGCGATCAATCCGCTCAAGCAATTCATTTTCATTCAAAATAAATTCATTCTGCCCAAGACATTTACTCAAATACAATGCAGTGGCTATCTGCAGCCTACTAAAAAGAGCAGACTGGATCTTATGCACCGAAAGTAATGGAGCTGGACGCTCACATTCAAATCGAGACGACAACAAATCAAATGCTTTTTTCCGACTTTCAAGACTCAAGTTTTTATCCTTATCAATATAACAAATAAGTCAATCAACTTTTAAAGGCTCCTGCACGACACCTTCATATAGTCATCTCTCTATATTTATTACCCAAAAATTTCTAAAAAATTTTCGATCTCACCCTTTCGAATGAAACCGCAACCTTAAACATGAAAAACATTTAACAAGAAACTAAAAGTAGGGACGCAGCCAATTTAACTCACTCAAGAGTAGGGTGTTTATTAAATCTAACTAAACGATCTGTCAACCTTGCAGTTAACAGCGCTAGGAGCCTGTAAAAAGTCATTGCTAATCCCATGAAACCATTCTTTTTCACTACTGGCCACCACCTCCAATATCGGGAATATACACTCAAAAATCCTTCATTTTGGAGTCGAATCAAGTCATCAGGAGTTAATCCATTGACAGTTGTAACAGGGCTTCCATATCTTTTATATTCTGAAAAATCATCTGACAATAACTCCACACCACCTTGATTATGAACAGCCATTTCGTGAAACTCTGTACCAGGGTAAGGAACTGCAATAGCAAAATTGGCTTGCTTCACATCTTTTGCGTCACGCAGAAATGCCAAAGTTTTTCTGACATTTTCTTCAGTTTCACCCGGCAAACCAATCATGCAGGAATTGAGGGCTTCGATATCATATTTGTTTAGCAACGCATTCGCTACCGTATATGCTTCAAGCGGAACTTTCTTTTTCATAACATCCCGCATATCCTCATCTGCAGTCTCTAACCCAAATGACAATCTGATCAGCCCAGCTTTTGCCATCAGCGCTACCAATTCTTCGTCTAGGAGATTTGCTCTTGTGCCTCCCTCAAAAGTAACTTTCAACTTTCGGTCTAAAATAAGATTACACATTTCCATGGTTCTTGCTTTATGGAGGGTGAGCACATCATCGCAAAAAGCAATATGCGTAACTCCTTGATGATTTACGAGATATTCCATTTCATCAACCACAGATTCTACGGACCGCTTTGAAATACGAGTTGTATCTAATTGATCCGATGCGCAAAAAATGCATTTCCACGGGCACCCTCTTATAGTCTGTATTGTCGCAAAGTTAAGTCTTCCCCGGAGAGTACCAAAGATATATTTACTCATATCTAATAAATCATATGCAGGTCTAGGAATTAAATCTAAATCTGGATTTATTGGAACTCGCTCATTTTTAATAACTTCTTCGCCCTGTCTATACATCAGACCAGGAACTGTATCTAAAGACCCATTTTTTGAGTATACTTCAAGAAATTTAGCCCATGACTCTTCTCCATCCCCAATGAAAGCATAGTCAAAAGCTTTATTAAAATTCTCCTCCTCCACAATGGTTATATGTGGGCCCCCAATACAAATTTTAGCTTTTTCACCTTTCGCTTTTAAATCAACCGCGATTGACTGTGAAAGGTGAAAAAATGCAGACATTCCAGACATGCCGATTAAGTCAGCTTTCTTATTCATGACCATTTTTACGACATCATCTGGTGAAATTTTATCTGCCTCTGCATCAATAATCTCAACTTCGTGCCCCTGTTTCTGAGCAATTGCAGCCAACAAAGCCAGGGTTAAAGGGGGAAAAGTCCCCCCAGCTTTCCTTGCAAAATATTTATTTACACCCGTGTATGATCCTGTCCACATGGGATATACGAGCACTATTTTCATTAAATTGAGTCCTTCAATAAAATATACCTAATGTTAATCTTGGAATTTCAGTAATACCCAAAGATCAATTCCCAAACATCTAGAAAAATAACACCTTGTTTTTTTGATCATTTGTAAATACATTTGTGATCCTAGCTATATCTCTTTTAAGTTCAGAAAAGTCATCCACTACCAAGTCTATATCTATCTTACAATTATCGGCTATTTCGAAAAATTCTACACCAAAATATGGCCCGGCTACCGTGATCGCTTGCTTATCTCAAGCTTTTATCTTTCCTAAAAAAATCTAAAGTTTTTCTCACGCTGTCCCCTGACTCTACCGACAATTCAATCACAATAGGATTAAGAGGCTCTGTTTTTCATTTACTATATCACTCTGGTGATTATACATGTTTAAATTATCACTCACTAATTATAAAATCACTTCTTCCAACCACACTACCAAACCCCTACCGAGAACATCAATACACAACCCTACAGTTCGACTCCACTCAGAAGGTTTAAACATCATAAATTACCTTATACCTTCTTAGAAGGAAAGACCTAATAACCTTAACCTTCTGCAAAACACCTCTCTCTTTGCTTATTTCTTTGACCCAAAAACAAACCAGCAGAACAAATGAGACCCGTATGTCCCGCGACAAAGATTCTTGCATCCTTTTTCATAACTATTCTTGGACTAAGTTATCAGGTTGATAATACATTACGCGGCTCCCAGAGAATTCAAACCCAAAAGGAACGTAAACCAAATTTTTTAATCTTTCGCGAACCTGAGGCTGCAACTCGGGTTTTACAAAAAGCAGGACAAATCCTCCTCCTCCAGCACCAAGAAGCTTGCCGCCCGTTGCACCAGCATTCATAGCCCCTTCAAAAATCGCATCAATTTCTGGCGTAGAAACCTTATCAGAAAGCTTGCGCTTATATAGCCAACTCTCATGCAATAGTCTTCCTAGTTCCACAATGGGAGTATTGTTGTCAGATAAGATATTAATAGCTTCATCCACCATCTGCCCCATACTCTTTATTTCACTTTCACAACTTTTAAAGTTTTTAATTTTATCTTTTGCGATCTCTGCTGCAATTCTAGTAGTGCCCGTAAAAAAAAGCATCAAATGACCTTGAAGTTCTTGCGAACGATCTACATCTAAAGCAACAGGCGATACTTGAAAAATATCGTTGCTTTTAAATTCAATACGATTTAAGCCACCGAAAGCAGCAGATATTTGATCCTGTGAACCCACATTTTCTTTGATGATATTTTGCTCTATATGGATCGATTGTTTTGCAAGATCTTCCTTTGACACATACTTGCCCTCAAAGGCCGCAAGAGCATGAATTAAACCAACTGTAAAAGATGAACTCGAACCAAGGCCTGCTCGTGCCGGCAAATCACCATCGTGGTGAATTTCAAGTCCCTTCTCACAACCCGCCCAAGCAAGAGTAGCACGGACTGAGGGGTGCTCTATTTCTTCAATTTCTCTCACATTCTCAATGTGAGAATATACTATTCGGTGCTTATGGTCAAAGAATGGGGGTAGGTGGCGGCAAGAAATGTAGCAATATTTATCAATCGTTGAGGCTAACACCATCCCACCATGCTCTCTGTACCAAGCCGGATAGTCGGTACCACCGCCAAAAAAGGAAATGCGAAATGGAGTCCGTGTAATTACCATTTAAGTCAAATCAATCCTTACTATATTTCTTACTTTTATTATTTTTCCAACCCACAGGAGGAATAGCCACAACAAATACTATCTAGCAGAACAACTATGATTTAACACTTCCAAAACTAACCTTAATCGATTTCTTATTAGATCAGGATCACAAACTTATTAATGCAGAACATCTCACGTAAATTCTATCTTTACATAGTTATAGCAGCCAGCAATAAGGCTGCAGTTTTTTCATAAAGACTTTTGCTCTGTAATTTTTCCTAATATCATAGAAGTATCTCCGT
>CAZMXD010000110.1:0-6577 GCA_964570185.1 uncultured Nitrospina sp.
TACCGGGAGCACGAAGATTTTTCCATCGCCCAGGTTGCCGGTATGTATCTCTTTAACCAGCGTATCAATAACTTCTTTCACCGCTTCAGCTTCAAGAACAATAGAAATTTCTAAGCAAGGATGGAATTGGGGAACTTTTGAGCTGGAGTCTGATTTCATTTGCCCCATAGGTTTGCCAATCCCTTTTATATCGACTACAGACAGACCCGGCACTCCAAGTTTGAATAATTTTTCTCGAACGGCTTCTAACTTCTCATATTTTATAAAACATTTGATCATTTTCATGGCATAAAACCAATTTAAGCCTAATTGTGATCTTTCGCAAGTAAGGAAAAGTTATTTGCTGTTTCCAGTCTCTTGGTTGGCTGGCAATAATAATTTATGCCAGTTATTTTTTTCCCAGTTACGTGCATCTTTGAAATTCCTATATTCTTTTTCCTTCTTTTTGAATTCCGGGTGATGGCTTTGCCACAAGCCATTTTTCTTATAAGATGGGGCAAACTGGTGACACATTTCGTGATAAAGCGTCAACTCCAGAACATAGAATGGAACGAACTCCTGCTTCAAACGAGGGTGAAGCCGAATGAGTTTTTTGTTCTCATCATAAGACCCATAACGAAAACCTTTTTTATTCTGGGTTTTTATATCGCGCCCCCATTTGACAGTGGCCTGAATCTTTCCATTAAAATATTCTCGATTAAGCCTTTCAAACATTGCATCGATATCTTTTGCATCTTCTGGTAAATTTTCCTTATGGGATTCGGCCTCGATATCAGACAATTTCTGACCCTCTATATAGTCTTTGATCAATGCTTTGACAAGATCAGAAAGTTCATTCTCTTTTTTTACCTTGCCCAAAACTTTTTGAGTCAAGTTCTCCAGGACCACAGATTTAGGCTGGTCAAATTCATCAAAATAAGTCTCGTTAAAGACTTCTATCCTTACGATTGGATCTTTCGATCTAATTTGCAATTGACCTACATAATCCATACTATTTTTTTTAAGCGTGAACATTCGGATTAATTCGGAAGCCTCTTCTGTGCCTTTTCGATTTTCACCTAGAGATAACTTCCCCAAAGAAAAGGTTTTTAAGAGGTTTTGAACTGGTATTCGTGTTTGATTCATCAGGTAGGCCATGAGAAGAGTTAAAATATTTCAATTCCACTAAACTGAAACAAATAGTACATCAGGATAGCACAAAAATCCAATAAAATTAGTTATTTAGGGGCTTTACAAATTTTTTAATATTCGATACTGTGTTAACTATGAAATCCTTAAATATTTTTTTTATACTTCTGTTTTCTGTTTCCTGTTCGACAGGTATAGAACCGAGCCGAAAACAAAATAACTATGATCTAAAGGCAGATATTGATCTGTTTTTATCAACGAACGACTCGGATACAGAAGTGAAAATCCTCAAACGACTTAAAGACCAGAAGGTATCTAACGCAGCCGTAAAAAATTTATTGAGGCAACGGGCCAGACCCGTTGAAGGAAAACGTGGTCTGCTTACAGGATTAAAATTTAACACCCAAGGTAAAGAATATTCATACGCTATGTATCATCCGGAAAAGGGTAACACTCCTTTGCCCTTGGTTATAGTCTTACATGGGATGGGAGGCAGTGGTGATAATACCGCTACAAAATGGGCTAAAAGATTAAACAATGAGTTTATTGTTGTTTGCCCTTCTTATCCTATGGGTGCTTGGTGGTCACGCCCTGCGGAAGATATGGTTTTGGCTTTATTAGATCATACTCGCACACAATATAATGTCGATGATAATCGAATTTTTCTTGCTGGACTGTCTAACGGCGCGATTGGCGTCTACACCATTGGAATGTTTTATCCAGACCGATTTGCCGGACTTATACCTATTGCGGGCAGTATCACACCACGCTTTATGAATTTTCTTATCAATCTAAGAAATACCCCTATCTATATGATTCAAGGAGCCCACGATCCTATTTTCCCGATACAGTTGAGTCGCCGCGTAAATAAAATACTCTCTGATATGCGTTACCCAGTGGTCTACAGAGAGCATGATAAGAAGGGTATGGCTCATGGAGGTCATTTTCTACCAGAAAATGAAATTCCCGATTTATTGGAATGGATTAAAAAGCAAAAAAGAAGTTTGAATCCAAGTAGAGTGCGTATGACACGCGAAAACAATCATCTTGGTGCCATACATTGGGCACGCCTGAACAAAGGAAAAAATCTTGCCTCGCTTGAACTTCCAGGTCCAGAGAGCCCAAAACCTAATAACCGAAATGGAAAAATTGCCACCTTATTTGTTGAACGAAAAGGTAAAAACCTATTTGAAGTAATGGGAGAAAATATTGTTGAGTATGACCTTTTTTTCAATACAGATACGGTAGATTTCGACAAAACGTTAACGATCACCACACAAAAAATACAAAATCAGAACAACAAGCTGGTTGCAGGAGAGAAAAAAATCAGCTATCAAAATAAAATCAAGAAAGATCTCTCAGTTTTACTTTATGGATATAAAAGGTTTCGAGATACCCATCGCCTTTACGATGCAAGGGTCAACATACTTTTAGAAACGACGCTGGTTCAATCCCTGCCATGAGTGATGGGCAATCTTCCAAAATAGATACTCATTCTCTTTTAGCAAAATCCATGAGTCTATTGGGCTGGGATCGAGTCACCAACTCTTTGGCAAACCACACCTATTCACCTTACACTCACAGTTTTTGTCTGCAATTAAAACCTGAAACAGAATTTCAAACAGCACAAAAAAAACTAGAAGAAACAGAAGAAATGGCAGCGTTACTCGATTCACTGGAATCTTTTCCTATGGATCATTTTGAAGATATTCGTCCCATCTTCAAAGATGTTGAAGAACGACAAACAATGGACACAAGTCAATGTCTCATTATTATGAAGTTACTGAGGCTTTGCAGAAACCTTTGTAAAGATGTAGAAAAAAAAAGTGCCTTCCCGCTAATTCAGCATAAGCTCTCACAACTTGATCCTTTAAAAGGATTTCATAATGATTTGATTCGTTGTATTGATGATGAAGGCAATATTAAGGAAAATGCCACTCCAGAATTAAAACAAGCGATCCGCGAAATAGAAACTGCTCGCGCTAAACTAGAAGAAAAAATCAGAAAACTCTTTTCCAGCACGAACATAAAAGAATCCTTACAGGATTCTTATATCACCGAGCGGCAGGAAAGACTGGTAATCCCCATCCGCTCTGAATTTAAATCGAAGGTAGACGGAATTGTTCATGACATTTCAGGAACCGGCCAAACCCTTTTTATTGAGCCCGCATCAGTGGTGCCCCTTAACAACCAATTAAAAATTGCACGACTGAAAGTAGAAAAGGAAAAAGCTGCCATATTACGGTTCCTTTCAATGCAAACTAATAAATACAGAGAACCTCTGCAAAATAATATGGAAAACCTGGCAACCCTTGATCTCATTCATGCGAGGGCCCGCCTGGCAAAAACCATGGATGCTGTAAAATGCCCGATGAATCGACAATTTAAAATGCAGCTGAAAGAAGCTCGCAACCCCGAATTAACGTTAGATGGCGAAACTGTCGTACCTAACACCATCGAATGGAAAGAATCTACTAAAGTCGTTATTATCTCTGGCCCTAATACAGGTGGCAAAACGGTAACCCTGAAAACAATTGGGCTGTTGTCTTTAATGGCGAGATCCGGGCTATTTCTTCCCGTGAAGAAAAATTCCTCTATTCCTTTTTTTCCTGAAATTTATTCGGATATTGGTGATGAACAGAATATCCAATTAAAGCTTTCTACATTTTCAGGGCATCTGGAAAAAATAATTCGAATTCTTAAAAGTGCGTCCTCGGGCTCTCTGGTACTTCTAGATGAATTGGGAATAGCTACCGACCCCAACGAAGGAGCCGCTCTCGCGGAATCCATTCTTCTAGAATTAAAGGAAAAAAATATTATGACCCTGGTTTCAACGCATTATTTTTCTTTGAAAATACTTGCGCAAACTCAGGAAGGGTTTTTGAATGCCTGCACCGAATTTGACCTAGATACAATAAGCCCAACCTACCGCTTGATATTTGGTGCTCCTGGGCAAAGTGCTGCGCTCGACACCGCCAAGCGCCTAGGATTAAAACCTAAAATTATTGATCAAGCACGTAACATATACCAAACCAAAGATAAACAGGCTGAGAACTTGCTGGAAGACCTTACCCAACAACGTTTACAAATACATAAAGACCAAGAAAAAATCAAACAACTTAAAGTTGAAATCGAGCAATTTAATCGCGAACAAAATAAGATCACGCAAGAACTCCGTGAGGAAGAAAAAGATTTTCAAAAAAATAAAAGCAAAAGACTACAGGCAGAGATACGGGCGGGAAGAAATGAAATTAGACAAATGATCGAGGACATTAAAGGCGAAAAAGCCTTGCCTAAAATACGCAAAGTTGAGAAAAAAATCCAAGCCATGAAAAATCCTTCCTTGCAAACAGATTACAATATAGAGGAATGGAGTCTTACCGCAGACCAGTTAAAATCCGGTGACACGATATTAATTTTAAACCTAGGAAAAACTGCGACACTCCTTGAATCTACCCAGGGGAAAAAAAACGTGCGTGTCAGAATGGGTAATATTAAAACCATAGTTGAGACTGCATCAATACGTGGTAATCCTCATCAAAAAGATGACCCTGAAAATGATAATCAAAAGATTTTAATGAATATTGAAACCGAATCAAAAAGCGATTCATCCTGTGACCTTAGAGGTATGAATTCCGAGGAGGCAGAAACAAAAATGGAAGCCTTTATCAGCCATGCCATTGCAACCAAAGCCACACGAATAAAGATTATCCATGGACACGGCATGGGAACGATCAAGGAAGTCGTTAAAAACTATTTGAAAAAAACAGGGCTTTGCAAAAAGTTCTCGCCAGGAAGACGTGAAGAAGGCGGAACCGGAGTTACCGTTGTTGAATTTTAAAGCTTAAGAAATTAATTTATCTACTTTTATCTTAAGTTTAGGCACCAGCTCTTTTTCAAACCACGAATTTTTCTTCAACCAAATATTATTGCGCGGGGAAGGATGAGGAAGAACAAAGTATTCGGGTTGATATTCCTGCCAGTTTTTTACCGTTTCTGTCAAAGTAGCTTTTTTATCGGCTTTTAAATACCAGCTCTGTGCGTATTGACCTATTAAAAGCGTGAGCTGTCTATTTGGCATCTTTTCAAGAATCGGATCCACCCACTTTTCAGCGCACTCAGAGGGTGGCGGTAAGTCTCCTGACTTTCCTTTACCTGGATAGCAAAAGGCCATAGGGACAATAGAAAAATACTTTGTATCATAAAATTTTTCTTTCGGTACCTGCATCCATTCACGCAGCCTTGCGCCACTCGTATCATTCCAGGGAATTCCAGATTCGTGCACCTTCATTCCCGGGGCTTGTCCAACAATCAGAATTTTTGATTTTTCAGAAAATGAAAAAACCGGTTTGGGTGAATAGGGAAGATCAGCCTCACAAAGAGTACATGCTTTTATATTTTTTTTAAGCTCACTTATTGTGTTAGATTCAACCATTAGATTATTTTAATCAAAGGAGAAACCAAATGAACAGACAAACATTATCAGTCTTTTCGCTATTTTTAGTAGGATTTTTTTCTTTTGCAGGTGTGGCGGGGAGTGGAGAAATTCAGGCCATTACACTTCATGGAAAACCTTTAACCCTAATTGGAAACAAATCACAGGTAGGAAAAAGATTACCAACCCTGCGTCTTCCTGACCTTGGAATGAAAATGATTGATTTACAATCGTTTAAAGGCAAAATAACAATAATGAGTGTGGTTCCTTCTCTGGATACTCCTACCTGCGACAAACAAACACATATACTCAGCGAAGAAAATAAGGGGCTGGACAAAATCGCAAATTTGGTAACTATCAGTCGCGACCTGCCCTTCGCACAAAAACGGTTCGCCAAGAATGCAAAGATGAAAAATATAACTTTCTTATCTGATTACCGGGACGCCGAATTTGGAAAAAAGACCGGATTATTAATCAAAGAAAATCGACTTTTGGCAAGAGCCGTATTTGTATTAGACCAAAATGGAATTGTTCGCTATCTGGAGATAGTCCCTGAACTGGCTAAACTTCCAGATATGGATAAGGCTATGGATTTTGCCCGTTCACTTTAACTCTTTAAATCCAACTTCCATGAGTTTTTATTACATCGACTACAAATAAAGAGCTTAAAACTTTGTGGTTCTGATTTTTGAGAGGGTTTATTGGAAAAAGCAATAGGTTTTTTATTGACCCTTTCAAGGCTAGACACCGTCATATCAGAACTTAATATATAAGGCTAATTAAACACTTGCACCAGCTCGCTGAAAGCTTTTTTTTCTTTTTTCAATTTATTTTCATTACCCAAGACACATACATTACCTTCATCCCGAATTTTCTGGAACATTTCCGAGTATTTTTTCAGATCGTCTAACTGCGTATCTAATAATTCGCGCCGGATTTGCAATTTCATCTTATGCGTCCGACCCGTAAGATAATCTATCATCGAGGAAGAGCCTTTTCGATCCGGAGTAAGTG
>CAZMXD010000111.1:0-6553 GCA_964570185.1 uncultured Nitrospina sp.
TGATCCAAAACGAATTAAAAAGACACTTCTGAAACTCGACCCCGCCAGGATAGTGCCTGCGAAGATGGGAGAACCTACCACCGGTCCAATAACCAGGGATAGCCTAAAGCATTTAGCCAAACAGTATAGTGAAGATGTGATTTTGATCTTTCGGAGATCAGTTGATAACGAGAAAAACTCGATCCGCCATGAAGGACTCATTTATCTGGCCAAACAAAAAAAGGTGTTGGCCTTAAAGGAAAGTAAGGAGTCAGGTTCTGAAAGTATCCAGGAATTGGACTTGGCAGGACTAAAAACCTTGGCTCAGCAAGCAAAAAAAGTTCTCCATTCCCATAAATTCGAAAAACGCCAATCGGCTTACTAACTTCAAAAAACTAAGCTCCACTAAAGGTAATTGGTCGCAACCCATTTTTTATTTTGTTGCCTTTCGGCCGACTTATGAAGCTCAAATCGTTTTAGATAATCTTCTTAATATGTAGATTTTAGTATTCTGATTATTAATAGATTGATGTTCTGTTTTAAGCCCAATTTTAATCAATATCCTTAAGTTTTTGGAAAAGGTACAATTTTTTTTCCTAAATGTTCTATTTTTAATTCTTTTCTAACAATGCTTTCAAGTTCGTGATGCTTAGACCCCGATTTTCCAGATTTTATGCGGGCTTGCTGAATGAGGTTGATTATTTCTTCTTCAGAAAGCCCGGACGTTTTGCCTTTACCCCTCCTAATTCTAATAGTTTTTCCCGCAACTGAATATTTTCGGCCATCAACTGTTGATTGATCTTTAGTTGATTAATCAAATCATCTTTTAACATTTCAATCTCCTCCAGAGTGAATTTAGTGTTTTGATTATTAATAGATTGATGTTCTGTTTTAAGCCCAAATATTAAATTAATATCCTTTTTATTATTTTTACAAAGGTTGATTATTTCTTTAAAAGGAAGCGTTTTGCGTATTTTGTGATTAGCCAAAGATGCTCGGCTAATTCCCAATATTTTTGCAACTTCTTGATCCTGTTGTACTGAAAAGAGTTCTTTAATGCGTATAATTATTTTGTCCAATTCGCTCATTTAATAATCTCTTTTTTCCCCGAAAAATAGTTAAAAAACAAAATACTTGTTTACAAAAATTACCGAAGTGTGTATTTTATATCTCGTTTTAATATATATCTGTCAATATATATCAAAATAGATTATTCCTCCTTTGTGACTTGTCTTGAGGGGCACGATCTCGCTTCATTACTAGGGGATCGTGCCTTTTCAAAACCTAGTCAAAAATATAAAAGAGACGGAATATTACAAAAGAGACATTAAGATGTCAAATTTTAAACGGACAAAGGCTAAGAGAGGCGAAAAAGAGGAGATAAGTCATGTTTTGTGAACAGAGGTTATCTAACAGGGAAATGGAGATTTGCGAATATGTGTCCCGAGGATTAGATAATAAGCAAATAGGGAAACAATTGGGCATTTCAGAAAACACGGTTAAAACCCATTTAAGAAATATATATTCAAAAACGGATACTCATAACAGAACTAATCTGGCTCTAAGTATTTTAAGTTCAGAACAAATTTAGGTTTAATTGAAATTCTTTTAACTAAAAAAATTAACTGTTTTTTAGTCGCCAGGAATCAATCCTTCACAAAACGAATCATCGACAACCGTGCATTCTCCAATTACCTTGCAGCCCACAGGGCCCTTAGGGGCCGAAGTCATTTTTTTGAATTTTCGTTTAATTTCGCGGCATTCCATGCATTCGCCTGGGCTTTCTGGTCCATCATCTGGACCTAAAGAATAAGGCGTTACTGCTGCGATAAATTCGTCAATCTTTTTAGCGCACGTCTTCTTATTTTTTGCTTTAAATTTCTCAGTTTGCTTAGATACGTCTCCTATCGTAGCAAAAGTTGAACTAGCAAAGATTAGTGTAAATGCAAACGTAAACAGCAAAGCTAAAATCATTCGAAACGACTTCATCTGAACCTCCATTTTAAGTTCATATAACTTTTAGTTTAGAATATGAAATAAATTTACTTCGTAATTTTTAGAATATATCATTTTATGGTAATTAGTGGTAACGGACTTGTAAAAAATTTTACGTGAATCTAAAAAAGGGGTCCAACCAATTATATGGCTCAACCCCTTATTTTGTATGGTGCCCCCGAGGCGATTCGAACGCCTGACCCCCGGATTAGGAATCCGATGCTCTATCCAGCTGAGCTACGGGGGCTAACTTTATGACTTGATTTTATAATTAGTTAAGTTTTTCCTACTTTCCGTTTTTACCCTAAATTTCTTTCTTACTGTACCGAGAGTGTGCCTTGCGCTGATTGATAAAAGTTACCTTATACTACTACATTTTTACTGCTACCTATGGATGAACGAAGGACTGAGTATAATGAGTGATGACTGCTAATGGTTTACCGTAACTCTTCCTTATTTGCCATCTTACCGATACTGAGATTAATGCTAATAAATTGATTTTTTGAGAGAAGCTGCCATAAAGATTTATAACTTATTTTTTTATTGACTAGTAAAATAAAAAAATTATATACCCATCATTGTTATTGTTTTGACCTGATCTTGTTAGTTGTAACACTTAGTAAGTTAATATTTCCACTTTTGGTTTTTGCCGGGCCATGCTGTTATTAAAACAGAGGCCGCGGCAAACATATTTTACGGTATATTATCGAAGTACTTTTATTTGATTAACCTCATTTTATTGGTGACCTTTATGAACATGATTAAAGTTATTTTATTGATATTCACAATGGTTTTCTTATTTGTAACCCCTAGGGATAGTAATGCATCCATGCATTTGCTAGATATCATCACGAACCAAACCCTGGATGATGTCTCTCAAAAAAACCTTAACAATATCTTGGCGCATAAAGAAGCGAAACCCCATTCACATCCGCATAACATCATGATGGGGAAACAAATAAAAAAAGAAATAAAAAGAGACGAATCTGGGATGAAAATAAATATTAAGGGAACGAAGTCACTGGCCTCGGAAGCTAAAAAGAGAGATCAGGGAAACCAAAAGATTGACTCGGTATTAGACACTCCTGAACTGCAGATATTACAGCAAGATTTGCCCAGCGCTGGGAATATCTTTGCGCCTAGCATCAAGATAGAATAAGGAAGTAAATAGGACGGGCGGATAGAGCAATGTATTGCGAATTTGCAAAGAGTATGTATAAGGGTTGTGGTAAGAGATTTGGCAATACGCATTAGGCTATGACTACCACCATGAATAAAGATAAAAGAGGGAAGAATTATACTACATATACCCCTAATCAGGTCGTGCGCAATTATTATTTTGCTGTTTACAGTTCTAATTTTACCAGCTAAGGCAAAAGCTGAAACTGCGGGTAATGTAACTAATGAATTACCCGATACAACCTTGAGCTTGCCGGCCATAGAGGGTTCCCATGGCGTTGGAAATGATCAGAATAACCTGGGAATTAACGCATATAAGAAGAAAAAATTTAATCAGGCTTTAAAGCATTTTAAGGTGGCTTCACTGGTTGATAGGAAAAAAGGCGAAATATTTTTTAATCTTGGTTTGACTTTGCATAAATTAGGAAACCATTTAGAGGCAGCCAAACATCTTCAATGGGCCTTAAAACTTTCTCCAAATAATAAAAAAATATCAGAGTCAGCATTACTTAAAGAACATCATTGTGATAACAATCCCAAAATACCCTGTGGTATCACAAAACCTGAAAAACATAAGGTGGAAGGATCGGATACCATTGCTCCTCAAAACTATATGTCCTCAACAGTCGGTGGTTATTGAGTATTCTTGCGATCACAAACCTCTGTTTATTTCCTGGTTATTAGTTTTTAATAACCCTAATTCTAAAATAATTTTAAATCGTTCCGCTTGCCTCAATCAGCAACCAAGTCACCCTAAAAATAATTATTAAAACTTTCAAATGCTTGAACGTTTTAGTTTTGCTTTTTTAATTTCTTCTAGTAATTCTTGTTTATAGCTATTTGGAATTACTTTGGAATTAGCTATAGTGGTTTCTATTTCTTTGGCAAAATGCCAAGCACACCGTTCTTCTCCGACATTAGCGATATATTCAAGCCCAGCTTTTTTAAAAAGTAATATTGTAACCATGCTGGATGGATTAAAAGGATAGTTGCATTTGTGATCAATTTTTATCATATTAAAGCGTTTTTTCTATTCTAATTTTTTTAAGGAAGTAAATCAGGGAAAGCATGAATCAGCCCGACAATAAGCACAGAATTTTTTGTTTTTAGGAAGAGTACATTAATGAGACTTTTTTAACTTGTTTGAAAGCTAGGGTTATTTGGAGTGCAGGACGGGTTATTTGGCACATCTGAATCCGACATTAAACAAACGGGATTTAGCATAAATACTCATACGACTGATTGGGGTTATTAAGTTGGCCGAGACATTGAAGGCTCCACCCATTACGACTTTTTTATCCAGTGTTTCACCTGAATATTCGCTTAACTTGGCATCCGCGGTTGATGTCCACTCCCAGACATTCCCTGATGTGTCGAATAATCCAAAAGAGTTCGGTTTCTTTTGACCGACTGGGTGATGACCCAGATCGTAATCCCCTCCATACCAGGCATAAGTCGCATCAGGTTTTTTGCCCCAAAAATATTTTGTTTTAGTTTGACCTTTTGCTGCTTTTTCCCACTCCTCTTGGCTGGGCAACCTTTTACCTAATTTTTTACAATATGATGTGGCTTTGTACCAACTTATTTGCTCGGCAGGATGATTTGCGCCTTTAAAAGAAAAATTCGCTCTTCCCATAACTTCTTTATATTCTTGTTGAGTAACTTCAGTCTTATCAATATAGAACTTGTCTAGATGGATTAACCTTTTTGATGCCCCAATATTAATTTTCCCAGCGGGTATCAAGGCCATCTCAGGTTCATTTCCAAAAAGATTTGCAGGAAGAATCGCTATCAGTATTAAAATGGATGCTACATGTCTTAGCATATTTTAAAATCTCTTTTTCTATTTATCGTCTTTTCTTTTCGATTTTGGAAAATTTTTGGAAGAGCCTGAAATCTTAAAAAACCCGCGTAATATAATAAATCCCGCAACAATATAAACTATACTGTAAAGAATGTAATTTGCTTTATCTGGTATAGACATTTCTTAGCCTCCATACTATATTTTTCTCCAATTATAGCCCTTCGCTTATTCAAACTAAAACCCCAAAAATATATTTTTAATTAATCTAACGGATTTTCTCAAAGTTTTTCTTTTTATATTGACCATAGATTTCATTAACAATAAATATACCGAATATTTTTTGGCCCTCCTGTCAGGAAGAGGGCGGAATGAAGGCAAGTTTGCCATTGTAAAGACAGGAGTCATTCAAATTATTGAGGGATCTGAAATTAGATGATGTGAAGAACTTTGTAAGTGACCAGAGAAGTTGAACAGTTGAAGGAGGGTTGAGCTGGAATTTATTTAAAGACGGGGTTTTGTTTTTATATTTCAAGATTATATTAAATCAATTGCTAAGCGTATCAAGATACTTACACGATTATTCCCACATGAAATACAAAATCTGAATAGCGATTATCGCTCCAATAATTATCCTGATCCAAAAACCCATGATAATTCCTTTGTAACAATCTAATCTTTATTACCTAATCAGTTGCTAATTTGGTTAGCATAATATTTCTCCGTCAGTAACAGAACAATCTTCTACAATTCGTCTTACCTTCCATTTAAACTTAGAAATGTCATTGGTGTTATGTTTATGCGCACCTTTTATGAAATCATGCGCATTTATACTGGTATCAGCACCAACGCTATCTGGTTTAAACCATAGCGTACCTAAAAAGCCCCAAACGCCTATAACTAAAAATAGGAAAATAATTCTATCCGTTTTCTTCATGATTGACTCCGATTTAAAGGGAGAAGTAACTTCGATTTTAATAGTTAATTTGGCCGTTATTTATTATTTTTTATCCTCTTCTTTTATCCATCTTCATAAATTTTCATTGAATGGATCTAGAAAAATATATTTTCTTGTAAGTTGCAATCAGAATATTTTTATGGCGAGGGTGTTTTTAGTTTTTTTCAGACGACCGTTCAAATTCTATAAAGGAGTGGTTGTGCATTATCATTTGCCTATATCCCTGGGCAGGCTACTATGCTGCGTCTTAATTCGGTGTCAATATATAAAAGTTTCTGTTCAGTGAGCGTTGCTTGAAGATGTAAATCGTCCCATGTGCTAAGAGCTTTTTTATAGCAATTAATTGCGGCTTTAATTGCAATCAATTTTGTGTCCTGCGCGACCAGCTCTTTGTCGAGCGAAACTAACTCTGTATCCACCTCGACTAACTCTGTGTCCAAAGCAACTAATTCCGTTTCCTTTTTTGCCACTACAGCCTGTAAGCTTTTGATCGCTGTATTCAGGGCAACTAATTGTGTGTCCTTTTTTTTCACTACATCCTGTATGCTTTTTATCGCTATATTCAACCCGTTTATCTTCTTGTCTTTTTCGACTTGGGCCTTCTTTGTCTTGGCTAAATCATCTTGTGCGGCAGCCTGTAA